>DAIQBF010000008.1:0-27969 GCA_036781305.1 Lutibacter sp. | reverse complement strand
CTATGATCAACTTAGCGTGGACTGACAACTGTGACGGTAATGGTCAAGTGCTTGGTTCTGATGTTTCTGACGGTAATACCTGTCCTGAAACAATCACTAGAACTTGGACTTACACCGATGCCTGCGGAAATCCTGCAAGTGCCGTACAAATAATCACTGTGGATGATACCATCGCTCCTGTGATTACCGCACCAGCTGATTACACAATCTGTAATGAAGCATTGCCAATTTCTATTAATGCTACCTGGACAGATAATTGTGATGCGGGAGGTAATTTAACTGCTTATGGTGTGCCTTATCAAAAAAGGGACGAATGTTCAGAAACTATGTCATATACATTCAGTGTTACTGATAATTGTGGTAATTCTGATACAAAAACAGTTTATGTTACTAGAGAAATCGAAACCTATGGAGAATGTGAAACTGCATTCGCTAAATTAGAAAGTGACAATGCAATTTGTTTCGCTGACGGTGGATTTAGTAGATGGGGTTGGACCAATAAGATTACAGCGGAAGGTGCTTATACACTGCCACTATATGCTGGTGCAGCACAATGCAACACTTCTAAAGGAACTAAAGTGGGTGAAGTTTATGTAACTTATGTCAATGGAAAAGTAACTGTGGAATATGATATATTTTATGGATATTCTATGAGTGAAGCCCATGTTTATATTGGATGTGATCCATATCCAACTAAAAATGGCAAGCCAACCGTTGCTCCTGGACAATTTACATTTAATGCCGGCAATTTAGATCACTCATCTGGAATTATCGTAAGTACTCCTGATAACAGTGTTAGCGGTGATATTTATATCATTGCCCACGCAGTAACCTGTGAATTAGTTTGTAAATGCAGCAATCCAAACAATGGAGGAGAACCAGAATCATTTAATTTAAATATTAACCTTGACTGTGGCAGCAGTTCAACTGAAAATGTTGTTGCTGAACTAAACACAGCAAAAGCTAATTTTAAAGCATTCCCAGTGCCGTTTGAAGAAACAATTACTTTACAATATTCTTTTGATTATGACACCGATGTTAAAATCGAAGTATTTAATATGAGAGGTATGGTAATTGCCAATGCAATCGATAATAGGTATGTTAAAGGGGAAACTGGTAATACACAAATTAATTTACCGAGAGTAAATGACCAAGCCTTGATTATTCGCTTAACAACTAATAAACATCAATTGAAAAAAACTGTTGTGGCCAAATCAAGTGAGAGAAGATAATTTATAAACCAACCTAAAAGAAAAGGCGGCAGATTGATAATCTGCTGCCTTTTTTGTTTAATTTATCCAATCAGAAAACAATTTGCTGTATTTGTACTTCTGTTTTGCCAAACTTCAGCTAAAAAAGACTCCCAAAACAACATAAATCATTGACTTTAAGTAAACTAGAATGTCAGATTTAATGCATATTATTCAAATTATGATACCAATTATTGCTAAAATAATGCAGTTTGTTTAATAGTTTTATTCCTTGTTTTTCATATTATTTTATAATTTACATTTACTATGATGGTAAAAGCGATTTGGTTTTATCAGTTAAAGTTCCCACAAATCAAAAAAATTTATTTCGATTAACAAGCTGACTCTAACCCCAATAGATGACGCAATCGTTTGTACAATTAATTTAAACTAAAAACCTAAAATCATGAAAAATCAAATTACTTCGAAAATTTTAAAATTTGCATTTGCATTTATGTTCATTTTACTGGCATCTTCGTGCAGTGAAGATAACGAGACCTTAGATGCGGCAGCAGCCTCACCAAACAGCGAGCAGTTATTTGCAAAAGGCAAACCGGTAAGCACAACTTTCACTTCTTCCATAACAGGATATGAATTGGATGTTTGTGTTGATGCAGAGCAAACTTTCACTTTGAGCGGATGGAATGGTACTGCACAACTTAATGTTCAAATCTGGGATAAAGTTAATTCAGTATGGGTAAGTATTGACAGTTTTAACGGACAGTTAACAAGTCCTCAAAGTCTTACTTACACATTCCCATCCGTAGATGTGTACCATTTAAGGTATCAAGTTTCTGGAAGTTCTGCTAATGGAGGAACCAATGGATTTGTTGAATTTGATGTTAATGTAATTGATTGCAGTGAAGGTTGTGACGAAAGTTTTAGTTATGTAGATAAAGGAAATAACAGCTATACTTTTACTTATATCCCGGCCGAATCTGTTTCAGGTGCCAACGTAATATTCACTTTTGCACAAGGTGTAAATGTTGATGGGCTAGCTGGTTGGAATGAGAATGGTGTGACAAGACAAATGGAAATGGATCTTGTGGCCTGTACAACTTATATATGGACAGTTACACTTTCACCTAATTGTAGCGGACATTCTGGAAATAGTAATGTGTGGACAGATTTCAAAGTAAATAATAATGATGGTGACACAACTAATGATTCCAAGAAAAATGGTGGCACACCAAATATCACTATTTCTTGTCCGAATTAATAATTTAAAAAAATAAACAAAAAAAGGGCGAAAGATTTAAATCTTTCGCCCTTTAATTTTCAAATAATCAATCAAATAATATTGGTGTAATTTTATATTCCGAACCTTCTTTTATTGTTCCAGGTGATACTCTTAGAATTTCTAAAATCAATGTTAGTTAGACTCATCTTGTGGTCTTGATTTTTAGTGTTTTTAATGATTTTCATAATGGTTAGTGTTAGTAATTATTTATGGCACAAATGTACAATATATTTTAGATCTGCGAAAGTGTTTTATTGTATATCTCATATTATTTTAACAGTTTAGACTATTATCATTAATCATTAATTCAATATATAATATTATCCTTAGATTATTCGCAATTTAAAACCGATTACGATATGTTTTAAACAACACTATTTAACTTGAGCTGAAGAAAGATTAATAATAGAACCATCGTTGCGAGTCGCCAGCCGGCCCTCCGCTGGCGCGAGCGTCACGCTCGTGCTTTTGTTAACTGTTAAATTTGCGCAGTCACGAGCTGGAAGCTCGCGCTAGCTGGGAAAAACTATTTTGAGTTGAAAAGTTGAATGTTCAGTCTTTAACAACACAGTTACACAAATAAACCGTTAAACAATTTTAATCTTTTGAGGAATCCAAAGAAATCTTTCCGGAAAGAATATCGAAATACATTTTAAAGTCGGATCGCAAACTCCAAAGTGGATATTTAAATGTTGCCGGTTTGTTTTTTTCAAAAAAGTAATGGCCAATCCAAGCAAAACCATAACCGGCTATAGGAACCGCAATCCATAATTTGGGAATGTTGTGGTACAAAGCGGTAAATGCCAAAGCCAAAACTATGGTTGTCCCAATCACGTGCAACAACCGGCATATTTTATTGCGGTGCTGACTTAAATAAAATGGGTAAAATTCCTCAAATGATTTTATGCGATCTTCCATAAAACAAATGTATATATTAATTTTAAGCTATAAGTTTTAAGTTCAGTTAATTAAGCTTTGTCTTTTTTCTCTTTTCTATTTTCTATTTTCTTACCAATCTTTGAGCTTTAAACTTTCAACTTTATTTAAGTTTATAGGTAAATCCAGCCATCACATTTCCTTTTGGCATGGGCACCAAATTGGTTTCAGTATATTCCGCATTAAAAATATTGTTGGCTGTTATTGAAAATTCCATATTATTTTTAAGTGATGCCAAAATTTTAGCATCCACCACATTGTAATGTTGTCCGTTGGTTCTTTCCACAAATCTGTATGAAATATGCTGCCTGAAAATTGGACAGAATTTGGTTGAAATACCTAAATTAAGTTGGTGTTTGATGCTATTGATGGAATATTGCGTAAATTGGACTTGGTTGTCTTTAATAACATCGTTAATGAAGCTGTAACCAATATTTAATTTTTGTAGGTTTTTCCCTAAAATAAACTGATAATTTACAGTTGTTTCCAAACCCTGCGCCACAACTTCACTAAAGTTTCTCGCTTCCCATTTATCTGTTTCATGGTCTTTGGTCCAATCAATCAAATTGTCCGATTTTCTGTTGAACAAAGCCAAATCCATTTGAAAATTGGCGGCATTAAATTTAATTCCAAACTCTTCTGCCAAAGCAGATTCCGCTTCCAAATCCCGATTTCCCATGGTTGTTGGCCCCACATAATACAAATCGGTGAAAGTTGGCACGCGATAAGTGTAGCCAATATTTCCGTAAAATTTAACTTTTTCCGAAATGCGGAAGCCAACATCCAACCCGGGAAATGCTTTGGTGTCAAAATCCGAATAAGCGCTTATGGCAACTCCCGGCGTAATATCCAGTTTATCATTCAACAATTCAAAACGCTGTTCTAAAAAGCCCGTTATGGCAGTTCTTTGGTAATCCCCTAAATTGTTGCTCACCAAAAATATCCTTGAAACATCTATGCCAACACCCGTTTTTCCCATACTCGAATTAAAAACAATATTCGTTTCAGCGCCAATTTTATTTGAAATATGCAAATTTCTGTAATAGGATGGGTTTTCTCGAATAAACAAATACATATCCTGGTTTCTTCTCCAATAAATTCTTGGTTTTACAATCACCCTTTCGGTTGAATAATCAGAAGAAAGTGCCACCAAACTTGTTTGGGTTTCCTCATATTGGTCTTTATTTTCCGGACTCGCATAAAATCCGTTAGCCCCAAATTTTCGTTCGGCAAAAGAAGTGATTAAACTGAAATTCTTAAAATTGGATTTTAAAAAAGCAGTGTTATTTTTAAAATCGGTGTTGAAACGGTAACCATCAGATTCCTGATAGCTCACCGAAGCCAAAACATCGCCATCGTTAAATTTATGGGCAAAAGCTCCTTCTCCTTTTTTATTTTGATAAGAGCCGTAATTTAAATTGATGTTTGCAGTATTTTCCGTTACCGCTTTCGTAACGATGTTTATGGCACCGGTAAAAGCATTTTGACCGTAAATACGTGCTGCCGAACCTTTAATTATTTCAATTCTTTCAATATTTTCCAATGATAAAACGCTGTTCATTGTATGATGTCCCGTTTGTGCATCGTCCATTTTTATGCCATCAATCAACAATAAGGTCTGGTCAAAATTTCCGCCACGGATATATAAATCCGATTGCATTCCGTCAACTCCTCTTCTTCTGATATCAACACCCGTAACGTTTTGTAGCAAATCGCCTAGGTTTGTTGCCGCTGATTTTGCAATATCATCTTGGGTTAAAATGGTTATGGTTCTGGAGGTTTTAGAAAAAGGAAGGATAATTCTGTTTGAACTAACCTTAACTTCCTTTAATTTAATGGTGTCTTTTTGTGCAATTGCAGAAGTGCTTATAATTGAAAGCACCATCAATAAGGAGTAACCTATCTTCATTAAATTAGATTCATTGTTAGTAGTCGGCAAATCTATAAAAACGAAAACAAAAAATATAAAAAAAGCCAAACTTTCGTTTGACTTTTTTTACTGTTTATGCTTCTCCCGTGGGTCCAAAATTTAATGGAATTGTAGGTTGTTCATAATCCTTTATTTCACCATGACTTTTCTCAAACCTGTGCACATTATCTGCAAGCGCTTTAACCAGGCGTTTAGCATGTTGTGGCGTTAAAATTATCCTCGATTTTACCTTAGCCTTTGGTTGCCCAGGCATTACGCTGATAAAGTCAACAACAAATTCTGAAACCGAATGATTGATAATCGCCAAGTTGGAATAAATTCCTTCAGCAGTTTTATCATCCAACTCAATATTTATTTTTCCTTCTTCTTTAGGTTCTTGATTGCTCATAATTAAAGTTTTGACAACATTTCTTCTTTAGGGCCAACAATCATATTGTCGTAATTTCTCATTCCTGTTCCTGCCGGAATACGTTTTCCAACAATTACATTTTCTTTCAATCCTTCTAAGTAATCAATTTTACCGCTTACCGCAGCTTCATTCAATACTTTGGTTGTTTCTTGGAAAGATGCAGCAGAAATAAACGATTTCGTTTGCAATGACGCTCTTGTGATCCCTTGTAAAATTTGTTCAGCAGTTGCAGGTTGAGAATCTCTAGCTTCCACCAAATTTCTGTCTTCTCTTCGCAATACGGAATTTTCATCGCGCAATTGGCGAGGAGTAATTATTTGCCCTTCTTTTAAAACATCCGAATCACCTGCATTTTCCACAACTTTCAGTCCGTAAATTTCATCATTTACTTCAAAGAAGTCGTTTTTATGCACCAATTGATTTTCTAATAATAAGGTATCTCCTGAATCAATAATTTTTACTTTACGCATCATTTGGCGCACAACCACTTCAAAATGCTTGTCGTTAATTTTTACGCCCTGCAAACGGTAAACCTCCTGAATTTCATTCACCAAATATTCTTGAACTTTTCCTGGTCCTTGAATATTTAAAATATCATCCGGTGCAGTTGCTCCTTCTGAAAGTTGCATTCCTGCTTTTATATAATCGTTTTCCTGCACTAAGATTTGGTTAGAAAGTTTAATTAAATACCTTTTAACGTCTCCCAATTTAGATTCAACAACAATTTCACGGTTACCTCTTTTAATTTTTCCGAAGGTAACAACACCGTCAATTTCCGACACTACTGCTGGATTTGATGGGTTACGCGCTTCAAATAATTCGGTTACACGTGGTAAACCTCCTGTAATATCTCCGGCTTTACCAGATTTACGCGGGATTTTAACAATTATTTTACCTGCGGGTATTTTATCTCCATCTTCCACAATTAGATGGGCACCTAAAGGCAAGTTGTACGATCTTAGTACATTGTCTTTTTTATCTTTTAACAATAATGTTGGTATTGTTTTTTTGCTCTTTGATTCGATGATCACTTTTTCCTGAAAACCGGTTTGCTCATCAATTTCAACAAGGTAATTTACACCTTTCTCAACATTGTCAAATTCAATCTTACCTGCAAATTCAGAAACAATAACACCGTTAAATGGATCCCATTTACAAATAACATCACCTCTCTTAATTTTTTCTCCGTCATTTATAAAGATAGTAGAACCATAAGGAATGTTATTGGTACTTAAGGTTAATCCCGTTTTATCGTCGATAACTTTTATTTCGGAGGTTCTTGAAATAACAATGTTAATTGCATTTCCATCATTGTCTATACCTTCAACAGTTTTTAAATCATCTATTGAAGCTGTTCCTGTAAGTCTGGCAATTAAACTATTTTCTTCCGAAATATTTCCTGCAACCCCACCAACGTGGAATGTTCTCAATGTTAACTGTGTACCTGGCTCCCCAATTGACTGTGCCGCAACAACGCCAACTGCTTCACCAATTTGAACCATTTTTCTTGTTGATAAGCTATGCCCGTAACATTTTGCGCAAATACCTCTTTTGGATTCACAAGTTAAAGCAGAACGAACTTCAACACCATCAAGTGATGAATTTTCGATGCGTTTTGCAATTTCAGTAGAAATTTCTTCTCCTGATTTTACAAATAGCTCATCAGAAATTGGATCAACAACATCATGCAATGATACACGGCCATCAAGTCTTTCACTTAAAGATTCAACAATTTCATCATTCTTTTTAAGTGGTTCAATAAACAAGCCCCTTAGCGTACCGCAATCTACTTCATTGATAATAACATCTTGCGAAACATCAACCAAACGACGTGTTAAATAACCCGCATCGGCAGTTTTTAATGCTGTATCCGCCAAACCTTTACGTGCACCGTGTGTAGAAATAAAGTATTCAAGAATTGACAAACCTTCTTTAAAGTTCGACAAAATTGGATTTTCAATAATTTCTCCTCCACCTGATGAAGATTTTTTAGGTTTCGCCATCAATCCACGCATACCCGTTAACTGGCGAATTTGTTCTTTAGAACCCCTCGCACCAGAATCTAGCATCATAAACACAGAGTTAAATCCTTGTTTGTCTTCACGCAAACGCTTCATGGAAAGTTCCGTTAAACGGTTGTTTGTGGAACCCCAAATATCAATCACCTGATTGTAACGCTCTTTGTTCGTAAGCATACCCATATTATAGTTTGCCATAATAACGTCAACTTGTTCATTTGCGTTGGCAATCATTTGAACCTTTTCCGGCGGAATAATAATATCTCCCAAACTGAATGACAAGCCACCGCGGAATGCAAATTTGTATCCCATATCCTTTATGTCATCAAGGAATTTACCTGTTGTAGGCACATCCGTAAGTTTCAGGATTTGTCCGATAATATCCCTTAAAGATTTTTTAGTCAATACTTCGTTGACATAACCGGCCAATTCCGGCACAACTTCATTAAATAAAACCCTTCCAACAGTTGTTTCAATTATTTGTGAAACCAATTCACCTTCAGCATTAAAATCTTTTGTTCTAACTTTAATAACCGCATTTAGTTCAGCAGCTTTTTCGTTGAATGCAATGGTTACTTCTTCCGGAGAATAAAAAGTCAGTCCTTCCCCTTTCACTTTGCGTTCAGGCGTGGATTTTCTTTCTTTGGTCATATAATACAATCCCAAAACCATGTCTTGAGAAGGCACCGTGATTGGCGCTCCGTTAGCCGGATTTAAAATATTATGCGATGCTAACATCAACAGTTGACATTCTAAAATGGCTTCAGGGCCTAATGGTAAATGAACTGCCATTTGATCACCATCAAAATCGGCATTAAACGCAGTACAAACCAATGGATGCAACTGAATTGCTTTTCCTTCAATTAATTTTGGTTGAAAAGCCTGAATACCCAAGCGGTGTAATGTTGGGGCACGGTTTAGCAATACAGGATGTCCTTTTAAAACATTTTCTAAAATATCCCAAACAACCGGCTCTCTTTTATCTATAATTTTCTTTGCAGATTTTACTGTTTTTACAATACCTCTTTCAATCAATTTTCTGATTACAAAAGGTTTGTACAATTCAGCTGCCATATCTTTTGGCAATCCGCATTCAAATAATTTTAATTCTGGTCCAACAACAATTACAGAACGTGCAGAATAATCAACACGTTTTCCAAGTAAGTTTTGACGGAAACGTCCTTGCTTACCTTTTAAGGAATCTGACAATGATTTTAACGGACGATTTGATTCTGTTTTTACCGCAGAAGATTTACGTGTATTGTCGAATAATGAATCTACAGATTCTTGCAACATACGTTTTTCATTACGTAAAATTACTTCAGGAGCTTTTATTTCAACCAATCTTTTTAAACGGTTGTTTCTGATAATTACCCTGCGGTATAAATCATTTAAATCGGAAGTGGCAAAACGACCACCATCCAACGGCACCAATGGACGCAATTCTGGCGGTGTCACCGGAATCACTTTCATAATCATCCATTCCGGACGATTTTCCCTGTTTTTGCCGGCATCTCTAAAAGCTTCAACTACGTTTAATCTTTTTAAGGCTTCTGTTTTACGTTGTTTAGATGTTTCTGTGTTTGCTTTATGACGCAATTCATACGACAATTCATCTAAATTGATACGGTTAAATAAATCAATCAAACATTCGGCACCCATTTTAGCAATGAACTTTTCCGGGTCGTTATCGTCTAAATATCTATTTTCACTAGGAAATGATTCAAGAATATCCAAGTATTCTTCTTCCGTTAAGAAATCCATTTTTTGCAATGGATCCCCACTGGCGTTTTTAGCTCCGGCAGGTTGAATGACTACATAGCGTTCGTAGTAAATAATCATGTCTAACTTTTTTGAAGGCAAACCCAAAAGGTATCCCATTTTGTTAGGCAATGATCTAAAATACCAAATATGGGCAACAGGAACAACCAAGTTGATGTGTCCGACTCTGTCTCTACGAACTTTTTTCTCTGTTACTTCAACGCCGCAACGGTCGCAAACTATTCCTTTATAGCGAATTCTCTTGTACTTTCCACAAGCGCATTCAAAATCTTTTATAGGTCCAAAAATTCGCTCACAAAACAATCCATCTCTTTCGGGTTTGTGAGTTCGGTAATTGATAGTTTCCGGTTTTAAAACTTCTCCATTTGATTTCTCAAGAATCACTTCAGGAGACGCCAATCCAATAGAAATTTTATTGAATTTTTTTACAGTGTATTTATTATCGGTTTTTCTGGCCATAATATATTAATAATGGATTCGAATTTAAAAATGTAAAAATATTATTGAATAATCAGGAGATAAAACTATCTCCCGACTATCATTTTTTTGTTATTCCTCTAATCTAACGTCCAATCCAAGACCTCTTAGTTCGTGCATTAATACGTTAAATGATTCTGGCAATCCAGGTTCTGGCATATCATCACCTTTTACAATAGCCTCGTAGGTTTTAGCACGACCCAAAACATCATCAGATTTTACGGTTAAAATTTCGCGCAACGTACTTGATGCTCCATAAGCTTCAAGTGCCCAAACCTCCATCTCACCAAAACGCTGACCTCCAAATTGTGCTTTACCGCCCAATGGTTGTTGTGTAATTAATGAGTATGGTCCAATTGATCGAGCGTGCATTTTATCATCAATCATATGGCCTAATTTGATCATATAAATAACCCCAACTGTTGCAGGTTGATCGAAACGTTCCCCTGTACCGCCATCATATAAATAAGTATGGCCATGTTTTGGAATTCCGGCATCTTCAATCAACTGGTTGATTTGGTCAATTTTAGCGCCATCAAAAATTGGTGTCGCAAATGTTTTTCCAAGTTTCTGTCCAGCCCAACCTAGAACCGTTTCATAAATTTGTCCGATATTCATACGTGAAGGCACACCAAGCGGGTTCAACACGATATCAACCGGAGTTCCATCTTCCAAAAACGGCATATCTTCAGCGCGTACAATACGCGCAACAATACCTTTGTTACCGTGACGTCCTGCCATTTTATCACCCACTTTTAACTTGCGTTTTTTAGCGATGTAAATTTTGGCAAGTTTTAAAATTCCTGCAGGCAATTCATCCCCCACGGAAACCGTAAATTTCTCACGACGCAAAGACCCCTGTAAATCATTTACTTTGATTTTATAATTGTGGATCAATTCATTCACAAGCATATTGATATGGTCATCTGTAGTCCAAACTCCCCTAGTTAAATAAGCAAAATCAGGAACTGCATTAAGCATTTTTAACGTAAACTTTTTACCTTTTTGAAGAATTTCCTCTCCCAAATCGTTCATCACTCCCTGAGAAGTTTTTCCGCTGATTAAGTTGAATAATTTTTCGGTTAAAACCGTACGTAAATCTTCTAGTTTTGCAGAATATTTGTGCTCTAGATTAGAGATACTAACTTTATCTTTTGCTCTTTTGGCTTTGTCTTTTACGGCGCGCTCAAATAACTTCTTGTCAATAACAACTCCACGCAATGAAGGAGAAGCTTTTAACGAAGCATCTTTTACGTCACCGGCTTTGTCACCAAAAATAGCCCTTAATAATTTTTCTTCAGGTGTTGGATCAGATTCTCCTTTAGGCGTAATTTTACCGATTAAAATATCTCCCGGTTTTACTTCAGCACCAATGCGGATCATTCCATTTTCATCCAAATCTTTTGTGGCTTCTTCTGAAACATTCGGAATGTCATTTGTCAATTCCTCAGCACCCAATTTGGTGTCTCTAACTTCAAGTGAATATTCATCAATATGAATAGAGGTGAAAATATCTTCTTTCACCACTTTTTCAGAAATCACAATCGCATCCTCAAAGTTATACCCTTTCCAAGGCATAAAAGCAACCTTCATATTTCTTCCCAAAGCCAATTCACCGTTTTGTGTGGCATAACCTTCACAAAGCACTTGGCCTTCTTCAACCCTATCGCCTTTTTTAACAATTGGTTTCAAGTTGATTGAGGTTCCTTGGTTTGTTTTTCTAAACTTGATTAAATTGTATGTTTTACTGTCGCTGTCAAAGCTAACCATACGATCTTCATCAGTTTTGTCATATTTTATTTTAATATTGTCAGCATCAACGTACTCAACGGTGCCTTTGCCTTCAGCATTGATTAAAATACGTGAATCCTTTGCAACCCTTCGCTCTAAACCTGTACCAACAATCGGCGCTTCCGGACTAATTAAAGGAACTGCCTGACGCATCATATTCGATCCCATCAGTGCACGGTTTGCATCATCATGCTCCAAAAATGGAATTAAAGAAGCCGATATTGAGGCTATTTGATTTGGGGCAACATCCATATAATTTACCGCTTTTGGGTCAACTACCGGATAATCCGCCTCTTCACGAACGATTATTTTGTCGTTTTCAAAATTTCCGTCTTTATCCAAAGGAAGATTTGATTGGGCAAATTTCATGCCTTCTTCTTCTTCTGCACTTAAATAGGATGGCTCTTCATTAATATTTACCTGACCATTGGTGACCTTTCTGTAAGGCGTCTCAATAAATCCTAAATTATTCACCTTTGCAAAAACTGCCAAAGAGGATATCAAGCCAATATTCGGTCCTTCAGGAGTTTCAATAGGACATAAACGGCCGTAGTGCGTAAAGTGAACGTCACGCACCTCAAATCCAGCTCTTTCTCTGGATAAACCTCCGGGTCCTAGCGCGGATAATCTTCGTTTGTGCGTAATCTCAGCCAATGGATTTGTCTGGTCCATAAATTGAGACAATTGGTTTGTCCCAAAAAATGAATTGATTACTGATGACAACGTTTTGGCGTTTATCAAATCGATTGGTGTAAACACTTCATTATCACGTACATTCATGCGTTCACGAATTGTACGGGCCATACGCGAAAGGCCAACGCCAAACTGACTGGCCAATTGCTCGCCAACAGTACGTACACGACGGTTTGACAAATGGTCAATATCATCAACTTCCGCTTTTGAATTGACTAATTTTATCAAATTTTTGATAATGGTAATAATATCTTCTTTTGTTAAAACTTTTGCGTCAATTGAAACGTCCAAGCCTAACTTTTTATTCATTCTGTAACGACCAACTTCCCCTAAATTGTACCGTTGTTCTGAGAAGAATAATTTATCAATAATACCTTTTGCAGTTTCAAAATCTGGCGGTTCAGCGTTACGCAACTGTCTGTAAATATGTTCAACAGCTTCTTTTTCAGAATTTGTTGGATCTTTTTGTAAGGTATTGTGAATAATGGCATAATCGGCCATTTCATTATCTTCTTTATGAAGCAGGATTGTTTTTGATCCTGACTCAATAATTTCTTCAATTTGATCTTTTTCTAAAATGGTATCTCTGTCCAATACGATTTCATTTCTTTCAATAGAAACAACCTCGCCGGTATCTTCATCAACAAAATCTTCAAACCAAGTTTTTAAAACACGAGCGGCCAGTTTTCTGCCAATATATTTTTTAAGTCCGCTTTTAGAAACTTTAACTTCTTCAGCAAGATCAAAAATTTCTAAAATGTCTTTATCTCTTTCATAACCAATAGCCCTAAACAAGGTGGTTACCGGCAATTTTTTCTTTCTATCAATATAAGCATACATTACTTGGTTGATATCTGTTGCAAATTCTATCCAAGAACCTTTAAAAGGAATTACCCTTGCTGAATATAATTTTGTTCCATTTGCGTGGAATGACTGCCCGAAGAATACCCCTGGTGAACGATGCAATTGAGAAACTACAACCCTTTCAGCGCCATTTATTACAAAGGTACCGCTATGTGTCATGTATGGAATTGTGCCAAGATAAACATCTTGCACAATTGTTTCAAAATCTTCGTGCTCAGGATCGGTACAATAGAGTTTTAAACGTGCTTTTAAGGGCACACAATAGGTTAAACCTCTTTCGATACATTCTTGAATTGAATATCTGGGTGGATCTACAAAGTAGTCCAAGAATTCTAACACAAATTGGTTACGGGTATCACTAATTGGGAAGTTATCGAGGAAGGTTTTATATAATCCTTCGGTGCTTCTTTCGTCAGCTTTGGTTTTTAGTTGAAAAAAATCTTGAAATGATTTTACTTGAATATCTAAGAAATCAGGATATTCCATAACCAATTTAGCTGATGCGAAGTTTATTCTTTCGGTGATTTTTTTTGTTGCCAATGGACAAAAACTTTAAGTTAATAAAAACTATGAAAATATAAGAACGAATATATACACAAAGCGGTTTAGGTCTGAGGCTTTCACCCAGACCTAAACCCTAAATTGTGTTAGCTAATGAAAGCTTATTTAAGCTCAACCTCTGCTCCAGCTTCTTCTAATGCTGCTTTTAATCCTTCAGCTTCATCTTTAGAGATACCTTCTTTTATTGGTGCTGGTGCGCTATCTACAATAGCTTTAGCTTCTTTAAGTCCTAAACCTGTCAATTCCTTAACCAATTTAACGACTGCTAATTTAGAGTCTCCAGCTGCTTTTAAAATTACATCGAATTCAGTTTTTACCTCAGCTTCGTCATCACTTCCGCCAGCTGCTGCCGGACCTGCAACTGCTACTGCTGCTGCTGGTTCAATACCGTATTCATCTTTTAATATTTTAGCCAACTCATTTACTTCTTTAACTGTTAAGCCAACAAGTTTCTCTGCGAAATCTTTTAAATCTGCCATTTCTCTTTGTTTAAATTTTATTATTTAGTTTATTTAGTGCGCGTATTTATTTTTCTGATAATGTTGTAAGAATTCCAGATAATTTATTACCTCCAGATTGCAATGCTGAAATAACATTTTTAGCAGGCGATTGTAATAAGGTAATAATATCTCCAATTACTTGTTCTTTAGATTTTATGTTAACCAAAGACTCTAATTGATTGTCACCAATATAGATTGCTTCTTCAACATAAGCTCCTTTTAACAAAGGAATAAGTGATTTTTTTCTAAAATCTTTAATTAATTTAGCAGGAGCATTACTTGATTCAGATATCATTAAAGAGGTATTTCCTTTTAATATCGATGGTAAGTCTCCAAAATCTTTATCAGATTTGTCCATTGCTTTGCCAAGCAATGTGTTTTTAACAACGGCCAGTTTTATGTTTGCCTTAAAACAGGCTCTACGTAAATTGGTTGTTTGCAAAGCGTTTAACCCAGATATATCTGCAAAATAGATAATCTTTCCTTCAGTTAATTTGGTTGTTAAAGCTTCTATTACTTGTGATTTTTCTTCTCTAGTCATAATTACTAAGTTTTAACTTTAATTAAACTGATTTTGTGTCAATATTCACTCCAGGGCTCATTGTGCTAGAAAGATAAATACTTTTGATGTAAGTTCCTTTAGCCGTTGTAGGCTTAAGTTTCACCAAAGTATTGATGATTTCCTGTGCATTATCAATAATTTGTTCAGCATCAAAAGACGCTTTCCCAATACCTGCATGTACAATACCGGTTTTTTCAACCTTAAAATCAATTTTACCAGCTTTAACTTCTTTTACTGCTTTTGCGACATCCATAGTCACTGTACCAGTTTTAGGGTTTGGCATTAAACCTCTTGGTCCTAAAATACGACCTAAAGGACCTAATTTACCCATAACACTAGGCATAGTGATAATAACATCCACATCAGTCCAACCATCTTTGATTTTTTGAAGATACTCATCCAATCCAACATAATCAGCGCCAGCTTCTAGTGCCTCAGCTTCTTTGTCTGGAGTAACCAATGCCAATACTTTAACATCTTTTCCGGTTCCGTGCGGTAATGTTACCACGCCTCTAACCATTTGATTTGCTTTTCGGGGATCTACACCCAATCTAACAGCTATATCAATAGATGCATCAAAATTTACACTTGTAATTTCTTTTACCAAAGCGGAAGCGTCTTTTAAAGAATATGCCTGATTTTTATCAAACTTAGCATGGGCTTCTTTTTGCTTTTTAGTTAATTTTGCCATTTTAATAACTGTTTTATTTTTTTATAGGGTCTTCTCCACTTACATTAACGCCCATTGAGCGTGCTGTTCCAGCCATCATAAGCATAGCGGATTCAATAGTAAATGCATTTAAATCTTGCATTTTATCTTCAGCAATAACTCTTAATTGATCCCAGCTTACCGTAGCCACCTTGTTTCGGTTAGGCTCAGAAGAACCTTTTTTTGCTTTAGCAGCTTCCATAATTTGCATTGCTGCTGGTGGAGTTTTTACAACAAACTCAAAAGATTTGTCTTTATAAACAGTAATTGCTACTGGTAAAATCTTTCCTTGTTTGTCTTGAGTTCTTGCATTAAATTGCTTACAGAACTCCATAATATTAACTCCGGCAGCACCCAAAGCAGGTCCAACTGGTGGTGATGGGTTTGCAGCACCTCCTCTAACCTGTAATTTTACTACTTTACTAATTTCTTTTGCCATCTTTAAATCTTAAATTATATATTACGCATAAATTGGAAGCTTATACCTAATATCTCAAATTATTTCTGTAACAATTATGAAATTTTTTCAACTTGCATATAGCTTAATTCTAACGGCGTTTTTCTGCCAAAAATCTTAACCATTACTTCAAGTTTACGTTTTTCTTCATTTATTTTTTCAATAGTGCCGTCAAAACCGTTAAATGGTCCATCAATTACTTTTACGGTTTCTCCAACAATAAATGGAATTGCGACATTGTCATTTTGAACCGATAACTCATCAACTTTACCCAGCATTCGGTTAATTTCAGATTTTCTCATCGGCACGGGATCTCCTCCTTTAACCTCTCCTAAAAATCCGATAACTCCAGGTATCGATTTGATGATATGTGGGAGCTCCCCACTTAAGTTTGCTTCAATCATTACATAGCCGGGAAAATAAACGCGTTCCTTGTTTATTTTCTTTCCATTGCGCACTTGAATCACTTTTTCTGAAGGTACGAGAACTCTATCAACATAATCAGTCATGCCTAAACGGGCAATCTCGTTCTCAATATAAGTTTTTACCTTATTTTCTTGACCTCCAATTGCTCTAACAACGTACCATTTTTTAACAGAGTCTGTCATACTTAATTTTACTAATTAAAACAGTTTAAAATATTCAGTTATCACTGCTTGAAATACTTTATCTACCCCAAATACAGCTAGTGCAAATAAAATTGTAAATCCTGCAACAACAACAGTCGATTTTTGGGCTTCTTCCCAAGAAATCCAAGAGACTTTATTGCGTAACTCTTCAAAGGAGTCTTTTATGTAATTGATTAAATTCATCTTTTCAAATTTTGCACGGGTGGAGAGACTTCCTTCTACTTCGCTCAGGATAAACTTCTCGCACCACTTTTTATATTCGCACGGGTGGAGAGACTCGAACTCCCGACACCTGGTTTTGGAGACCAGTGCTCTACCAACTGAGCTACACCCGTAAACATAAGATGCCCCTCTTAAAGAAGCACCTATTATTTATGTATTATTAGGTGTAATTAATTAATCTAATAATTCCGTTACTTGACCGGCACCAACTGTTCTTCCTCCTTCACGGATAGCAAAACGCAAACCAACATTTAATGCGATTTTTTGATGTAAATCAACGTTAATAGTTAAGTTATCACCTGGCATTACCATTTCAACTCCTTCCGGTAACATAATTGTACCTGTTACGTCAGTTGTACGTACGTAAAATTGTGGACGGTAGTTGTTATGGAATGGTGTGTGACGACCACCTTCTTCTTTTTTAAGAACGTAAACCTCAGCTTTAAATTTACCATGTGGTGTAACTGATTTTGGTTTGCAAATTACCATACCTCTTTTGATATCTTCTTTTGCAATACCTCTTAATAAGATACCCACATTATCTCCTGCTTCACCTCTATCCAATATTTTTCGGAACATTTCAACTCCAGTAACTGTAGAAGTTAATTTTTCAGCTCCCATACCAATAATTTCAACGGCATCTCCAGTATTTGCAACACCAGTTTCAATTCTACCGGTTGCTACAGTACCACGACCTGTAATTGAGAATACATCTTCAACAGGCATAAGGAAAGGTTTATCGATATCACGAGTTGGCAATTCAATCCAAGTATCAACGGCATCCATCAACTCCATAATTTTTTCCATCCATTTAGGCTCTTTGTTTAAAGCTCCTAAAGCAGATCCTTGTATAACGGGAGTATTGTCACCATCATAGTCATAGAAAGACAATAAATCTCTGATTTCCATTTCTACTAGTTCCAATAATTCCTCATCATCAACCATATCCACTTTATTCATGAATACAACCAATCTTGGAATACCAACCTGACGACCTAATAAGATATGTTCTCTAGTTTGAGGCATTGGTCCATCTGTTGCGGCAACCACAATAATTGCACCATCCATTTGTGCAGCACCAGTTACCATGTTTTTTACGTAATCCGCGTGACCTGGACAGTCAACGTGAGCATAATGACGATTTGCTGTTGAATATTCAACATGCGAAGTATTGATAGTAATACCTCTTTCTTTCTCCTCCGGAGCATTATCAATTTGATCAAAGTCTTTTACTTCAGAAAGTCCTTTCTCTGCTAATACTACAGTAATAGCAGCTGTTAAAGTTGTTTTACCGTGATCAACGTGTCCAATAGTCCCAATGTTTAAATGTGGTTTTGAACGATCAAAGGTTGCTTTTGCCATGGTTATTAAATTTTAATTTTTAAATCTTAGTTATATATAGTGTTAATTTCAATTCTATTATTTTTGAGCCAATGATGGGATTTGAACCCATGACCTCTTCCTTACCAAGGAAACACTCTACCCCTGAGCTACATCGGCAAAAAAAAGAGCGAGAGACCGGGCTCGAACCGGCGACAGTCAGCTTGGAAGGCTGAAGCTCTACCAACTGAGCTACTCTCGCAATATTTTTTTTTCAATTCCCTACTGCTTTATATTGCTATAAAACAATTGTGGTGAGAGAAGGATTCGAACCTTCGAAGCTTGCGCAGCAGATTTACAGTCTGCCCTCGTTGGCCACTTGAGTATCTCACCATTTTTTAAAGATCTGGCCGATAGAGATACTTTCTTCGACTGCGCCTGCCTGCCGGACAGGCTGGCTCGGAATAAAATTTCCACTTTTATACCATCTAAATGACTTCCTTCTGAAGCCATTTTTCATTTGAGCATTATTTCAAATTTTTGAGCCGATAGAGGGACTTCCTTCGACTGCGCCTGCCTTACGGACAGGCTGGCTCAGGATAAACTTCTCGTCCCTTAAATAAATATCTCAATTAAAATATTTACTCCCAAGCATTTTAAAATTTCAAAGAGCCGATAGAGGGACTCGAACCCACGACCTGCTGATTACAAATCAGCTGCTCTAGCCAGCTGAGCTACATCGGCTTTTTACTCCACAAAAGAAGTCCGCTATTTCTAACGGACTGCAAATGTATTAAAGTTTTATTTTTTAAACAAAACTTTTATGATAATTTTTAATATTTTATTTAACACGTACTTTTTCTTTCTCTTTGGCCAACTTTCTTTTTATAGAATCTACAGCAATCATAGTGCCTTCCTCAAAAGTTTTGCATTGTTTTTTAACCACTATGTCATTGCCGGGAATATTAATTTTAATGTCAACTGTTTTATTTTCCTTTTCACTCGTTTGCTGCACCTTTAAAAACACTTCAGAATCTACAATTTTATCATAATACTTTTCCAAACTAGCTACCTTTTTCTCAACAAAATCGATAAGCCCCTTATCTGCATTAAAATTCACAGATTGTACAATTACTTTCATAATAAATCGGTTTTTTGGCTCCTTGGGTGGGCCTGGTTATATACTTCCTTTAACTTACCCAAACTACTGTGGGTATAAATTTGTGTTGACGCTAAACTAGAATGTCCAAGTAATTCTTTTACCGCGTTTAAATCAGCACCTTCATTAAGCAGGTGTGTTGCAAAAGAGTGCCTTATCACGTGAGGGCTTTTTTTAACTTTTGATGACACCGCACTAAAATAATTATTTATTGTGCGATATACAAGCGTATCATATATTTTTTTCCCTTTTTTTGTTAAAAATAAATAAGGTTCCTCTCCTTCAATTTCTTCTCTAATCTCACTATATTTTTTTAACGATTTCCTCACCGATTTCAATAACGGAATATAACGTTCCTTATTCCTCTTTCCCAACACTTTAACAGTTTCATTAACATAATCTATGTCGGTAATTTTAATGTTGATTAATTCGCTCCTTCGTATTCCTGTAGAATAAAATAATTCGACAATCAGTTTATTTCGAACAGATTCAAAATCTCCACCATCCAATACATTAAGCACATTAAAAATCTCCTTTTCCGAAAAAGGAACCTGCACTTGTTTCAACACTTTTAAGGCTTGGTGCTTCACTAAAGGGCTTGCATCGATTTGTTTTGTTTTTTGAAGAAATTTATAAAATGATTTTAACGAAGAAACTTTTCTATTGATGGAGCGATTGGAAATTTTCGAATTCACCAAACTGACAATCCAGTTTCTGATTTGGGCATAATTAACATTCGCAATGCTTTCATTGCCATAATTCTTATTGCAAAATATTTGAAATGAATTTAAATCATTTTGATACGCCGTTATGGTGTGTTTCGAATATTTTTTTTCTAAGGCTAGGTAATTTAAAAATGAGGTTATTGGCATAAAAAAAACCGTTAGTACACAAATTTACGAATTGTTATTTGTATTTACTAACGGTTTATGAAAATGGTTAAAAAATTAACCTTGCTCTTCTGTAGTTCTTAAATTTTGAACGTACTTGGCTTTAATGCGCTTAGCACGATTTGTTACTGAAGGTTTTATGAATTGTTTACGTGCACGTAGATTTTTCATCGTTTTAGTACGATCAAATTTTCTTTTATAACGTTTTAACGCTCTATCAATATTTTCTCCGTCTTTAACTGGTATAATTAACATAGTTTAGCACCTCCTTTCAAACTGTTCTCTTTTAATTTTGGATTGCAAATATACAGCTATTTATAATATGTGCCATAAATATGATAAAAAATTATTGCGACAATCATTTCGTTGGTTTGTATTCCTTTTTATCTATAATAATTTTTGCTATAATTTCCCTTAAAATCTCTGAAGTCCCTCCTCCAATAGGTCCAAGGCGGCTGTCTCTTAACAATCTTGCCATCGGATAATCTTCCATATAACCATAACCGCCTAAAAATTGCAGGCAGTCATAAATCACTTTGTCTGCTATTTTTGTCGAAACCAATTTAGACATACCCGCCTCTTTTACAATATATTGGCCTTCATTTAATCTTTTGGCTACGGAATAATTAAATTCTTTACACATTTCAACCTCGCTGGCCAAATCGGCAATTTTGTGACGCAAGGCCTGAAATTGATCTATAGTTTTCCCGAAAGCTTGTCGTTCAGACATATATTTTATGGCGTAATCCAATGCAAATTCTGCTCTTGCGTGCGCATTGATTCCCATTACCAGGCGTTCTAAAGCAAAATGATTCATAATATATTGAAAGCCTTTCCCTTCTTCACCCATCAAATTTTCAGCAGGAATCACAACATTATCAAACGCAATTTCAGCGGTATCTGAAGCTCTCCATCCCAATTTATCCAATTTTGTTGCCGAAATTCCCAATGTATTTCTATCTATCATAAAAATACTGATGCCTTTGTTTCTTGCAGCCGGATCTGTTTTTGCGGTCACAATCAAGTAATCGGAATAAACGCCGTTGGTGATAAATGTTTTAGAACCGTTAATGAGGTAAGTGTCTCCTTTTTTAACCGCCGTAGTTCGCATTGAGGCAACATCTGAACCTCCAAAAGGTTCGGTAATGCACAAACAACCTATTTTTTCGCCTTCAATACTTGGGGTTAAATAATTCTTTTTTATTGAATCACTGCCTTCCTTTTCCAAATGGGTCATCGCCAAATAAACATGGGCCCATATTGCTGCCGCAAAACCGCCCGAATTTATTTTTTGAAGTTCTTCTAAAAATATCACAGTATAAAACATATCCAATCCCAACCCACCGTATTCTTCCGGAGAATTCAAGCCTAAATAGCCCATTTCGCCGAACTTTTTCCATATAAACCTTTCAATAGTTCCAGTTTTTTCCCATTTATCTATGTGAGGAACGACTTCCTTTTGTAAAAAATCCTGAAAACTTTTTCTAAATGCTTGGTGTTCTTCTGTAAAATACATACTGTTCATAGGAGCTGGTAACTTAAAATATTAGTGTTGTTATTTAGCTTCCAAATATAGGATTATTCTGCTAAATTTTTCCAAAGGGAATCCCTCAATTTTTTTCAGTTCTTCAATAGATTGTATTTCAGCAACTTCGTCTTTATACCTAAAGATCTTTTTGGTAAGTTCATAATCAATATAAACAATGGCCAACACTTCTTTAAAAGTGGCTGTATTGACGTTTATTTTTTTAATTGTTGGCGGTTTTGTGACTTCAAAATATTGCAAAACTTTATTGGCAACTTCTTTATCCAGTGCCCAAACCTCAAAAACTTGCTCATTTAATGAAAATCCTTGCAATTTTGTTCTGTAGTCCACTATTCTTTTAGCCAATTTTTCTCCAATACCGTTTACAATTCTTAAATCTTCTGCGGAAGCTGCGTTGATGTCTTTTTTAACTATTGATTTATCAATTTTGTTATTTGAATTTTGCTTTTCTGCATTTTTTTCTGAAGTTATCCAGTCGGGAAATTTGAAATACGGACTTATTTTGGTTAATAAACTATCGTTTATCCCTGTTACTTCTTGAAATTGTTTTGTTGAGTTGACATATTTGCCTTGCGCTCGAAACGCAATCAATTTATCAATTTCACCAACGCTCATTCCAAGTTGATGCCCTTTAAATTCAGTTATATAATTTGGATTGAAAGGATAAATTTTAGGGCTGCTTTTTTTCAGTTCCACACTTTTTAAAGAATCCATTTCATGTTGAAACGCAATAATTTCATTTTGAGAAACTGCATTTGATTCTTCCGAAGAAAAATCGACAAAAAAGAAAACACCCTGAAGAAAAACGATAAACAACAACAAAAAGAAAACCCCATTTCTTTGGCTTCTATGATACCTGAAATGGGATTTTAGTGAATTCATATTAATGATGTATATTATTTTTTAGCCAACCTTTGGGCTTTGTATAGCTGTCCTGCCTTCAGTTTGCGCCAATATTCATTTAAATCTCCTTTTACTTCACCAGACATTAAATAGAGTCCAATAATATTTGGAACTGCCATAGCGAGAATCATCATATCCGAAAAGTCTAAAACAGCACCCAAACTAACCGATGCGCCTACAACCACAAATACCAAGAAAAACATTTTATAAATCATTTCCGCTTTTTTACTTTTTCCAAATAAATAAGTCCAAGCACGCATTCCATAATAAGACCAAGAAATCATGGTAGAAAAAGCAAACAAAAATATGGCACCGGTCAACACATAAGGGAACCAAGAAATTACGGTCCCAAAAGCATCGGAAGTCAATTGCGCTCCACCCATTCCAACTACTTCATGTTTACCGGTAAAAATTAAGACCAAAGCAGTTAAGGTACAAACCACAACGGTATCAATAAAAGGTTCTAAAAGCGAAACGAATCCTTCAGAAGGCGGATTGTTTGTTTTTGCAACACTGTGCGCAATTGCTGCAGATCCAACGCCTGCCTCATTAGAAAAAGCAGCTCTTTGAAAACCTATAATCAGCACACCTATAACACCTCCTTTTAGGGCTGACGGGCTAAAGGCACCATCAAATATTGCCGAAAATGCAGGACCTATATTTTCTATATTTATAAAAATTACCGCCAAACAGGCAACCACATAAATAGAAGCCATAATGGGAACAATTTTTTCGGTAACCTTGGCAATACTTTTAATTCCGCCAACAATTACCGCCGCAACTAGCAAAGAAATAATGATCCCAAACCAAAATCCGTGACCAGCCAAATCGGGAATTTGTCCGGACACCGCTTCAAATGCCTGATTTGCCTGAAACATATTACCGCCACCAAATGAAGCACCAACACATAAAACGGCAAATACGCCGGCCAAAACTTTACCCAATACTCTTTTATTCTGTTTTTCCAGTCCATTGCGCAAATAATTCATCGGACCTCCAAAAACCCGACCATCTGCAGCAATATCTCTATATTTAACCCCTAAAGTACATTCCACAAATTTGGAAGACATTCCTAACAATCCAGCCAAAATAATCCAGAAAGTGGCGCCTGCACCCCCTAAAGAAATGGCAACGGCAACTCCGGCAATATTTCCCAAACCAACAGTTCCAGAAACCGCAGTGGCAAGTGCTTGAAAATGGGTAACCTGGCCTGGCGCATTTGGATCATCATATTTTCCGCGAGCCAAATCAATGGCATGCCTAAATCCTCTTATGTTTATAAAACCCATTCGAATCGTAAAAAATAAGGCGCCAACAGACAGCCAAATCACAATAAACGGAATATTCTTCTTTTGCAAATCCCCGTTTGGATGCAGTAAGACAATTTTTTTATCATAATAAACAGCCGCGTAGTTATGTGCTCCTTCCTCTATAACATCTCCCTTATTTTCAGAATTATAAATAGACCCGCCTTCTTTTGCAAGGTGCTTTAAAGTGCCGTCAACAAATGCTCTCCCCACTATTTCAGTTCCTCCTCTGGAGATAATAGCAATAGTGTCTCCTTCCTTTACTTTAGCGCCATCATCAACCAACCATTTTTTAATCAAAAATTCTCCTTTTATTCCAGAACTCCATCCAGGAATAGGAATGTTCCTTTTTTCAACATAAACATTAGGGTCGTAAATGCCGACTGCGGAAAATGGATCCCAAAACAAAACATTGGCAATGGCGTTTACAATTGGGGTAAAAGTTCCGTTAAATCGTTCTGAAATACTTTCCATAGAAACAGCATACTCTTTTGTGACGGTATTTCCGACAGCATCAGTGATTACAACACTGTAATTAACGCCTTCCACCAAGCCGAAAGCTTTATTGGAAGTTAGCGGAGAGCTTTGGTTGCTCCACTTATAGGTATATGGAGCCGTGCCGCCATAAACTTTCACTTCTATAATTCCGTCGTTAATTAATTTGGACGGATTTACAATATTTTCATTTACTGTAAGATTTTGGGAAAATGCAACCGCAGAAAATAGCAGAAGTATAGGTATTAATAATTTTGAATGCATCGTTTATTAGTTCGTTATAATAGCTTGCTAAAAAGCCTCCAATATGATAAAAAAATTAACTTGTCACAAATTTTTAGCATTAAACTTGCTTATTTTTTGTTAAATATTATCCAAACAAAAGAATATGGAGAAAAGATAAAAGACTATTGCGGTAGAAATCAATTGTTTATCGCATTTTCTTTTCCTGATATATTATCGTCTATATAATTGCTAAAAATGAGCCCTACAATATTTCACGTAATTTTTTAATCTGATTGGGTCTGCCAAGTACAATTAAATTAGAATTTGTCGTTAATTCTGTTTCTGATTCTGGATTTACAATGTATTGATTGGTTGCAGTTTTAAAACCTATTATAGAACAGCCCGTTCTTCTGCGCAAATCCAAATCCCTAATGGTTTTGTTTAAAAATTTTGATGGCAACTCATTAACTGCAATTTCTTCTAAATTTGTCGAACCTTCATCAAGCATTGTTAACCTTTCCACAAATTCAACCAAATTAGGGGTAACCACTAATGCGGCCATGTGCATTCCCCCTATTTTATCGGGCATTATAATATTATTTGCGCCAGCAATTTTTAATTTATTGCAAGACGATTCGTTTGAAGCCCTGCTAATAATGGTCAAATTTTTATTCAATTGTCTGGCAGACAGCACCACAAACAAATTATCGGCATCAGAAGCCAAAGCAGTAATTATGCTTTTGGCATTATGTACTGCAGCTTTTTCTATTGTCTCATCATCCGTTGCATCTCCTTCAACATATAAAATATTTTCACGGTCTAACTCTTCAATTAATGTTTTGTCATTTTCAATAACAACGCAAGGCATCTTAAAACTCTTTAGTTTTATAACTGCTTGTTTGCCGTTACGTCCATAACCACAAACAATCGTATGGTCTTTTAAGTTTTGAATTTTTTTTTGCACCTTTTTATCTTTTAATTGTTGAAGAAATTTTCTGTTGACCAAATATTCAGATAAAGCTGTAACTGAATATGCATAAAAAACGATACTTATCATTATTAAAAATATCGTAAAAACCTTTTCAATTTGATTTAATTCGTGAAGTGTGCCATAACCAACGGTTGACATGGTAATTATTGTCATATATAATGCATCCACAAAGGACTCATTTGAAACAATCATAAAACCAGTAACCCCAATTACAACAACAATTATTAACAGAATAATTGAAAAGTATAATTTTGTTTTAAATATCATAAGTAGTTATAGATCAAAAACAGATTTTCGTTTGGTGTAAACCATATCTTTCAAGCGCAATAAAAATGCGAGTGTTAAATAAATTCCAAAAGAAAAGCCCAAGGTTACAAACGAAATGTAAATAAAGAATAAACGCACATTGGATACGTCAATTCCTAATTTATCGGCAAATCTTGAGGAGACCGCAAATCCATGTTTTTCAAAAAAATGACGCAAAGAATCTATCCAACCCACAACCTATAAATTTTAACGCAATATACTAATTTTCAAAATAAAGATGTAACTGTATGCCAAAATTGTAGCTACATTTTTTTAACTTTGCAACTTTCCTAAAAATCCATGACAAAACACACTGAATATATTGAAGTTTTGGGCGCACGCGTCCATAATTTAAAAAATATTGATGTTCGCATTCCCAGAGAAAAAATGGTGGTAATTACCGGTTTAAGCGGAAGCGGTAAGTCGTCTTTGGCATTTGACACCATTTATGCTGAAGGCCAACGCAGGTATATTGAAACTTTTTCGGCGTATGCAAGGCAATTTTTAGGAGGTTTGGAGCGGCCTGATGTTGATAAAATCGACGGACTCTCCCCTGTTATTTCCATCGAGCAAAAAACCACCAATAAAAGTCCGCGATCCACCGTGGGAACCATCACTGAAATTTACGATTTTTTGCGCTTGCTTTATGCGCGGGCAGCCGATGCCTACTCATACAACACCAATGAAAAAATGGTAAGTTACACGGATGTGCAAATAAAAGAACTCATTTTAAAGGAATTTAACCAAAAAAAAATAGTGATTCTGGCGCCCATCATAAAGTCGAGAAAAGGCCATTACAGAGAACTTTTTGAGCAAATTTCAAAACAGGGTTTTGTGCGCGTAAGGATTGACGGGGAACTTGTGGAAATTACAAAAGGAATGCGTTTGGACCGCTACAAAACTCACGATATTGAAATTGTGATAGACCGTTTAACGGTAAACGAATCATCAGAAAAAAGAGTCGAAGAAAGCATCTCAACAGCCTTATATTCCGGCGATAACGTGGTGATGATTTTGGAACATGAAACCAACACTCCGCGTTATTTCAGCAGCGATTTAATGTGTCCGACCACGGGAATTTCATATCCAAACCCCGAGCCGAATTCATTTTCTTTCAATTCTCCAAAAGGGGCTTGTGAAACTTGCGGTGGATTGGGAAAACTTGACAAAGTCAATATCAAAAAAATAATTCCAGACCCTTCGGTTTCAATTAAAAGTGGCGGAATAAAACCCATTGGCGAACAAAAAAACAGTTGGATTTTTAAACAGCTTCAGTTAATTGCCGACCGTTATCATTTTCAATTAAGTGATCCTATTTCAAAAATTCCAAGTGAAGCCTTAGATATTATTTTACATGGAGGCAGCGAAAAATTTGATATTGTTTCAAAAACCGCAGGAATTACGCGCAATTACGAAATTGATTTTGAAGGAATTATTCATTTTATTGAAAACCAATACAATACAAGCGATTCAACTTCCATAAAACGTTGGGCTAAAGAATTTATGGACGAGATAAATTGTGAAACCTGCGAAGGAAAACGACTTAAAAAAGAAGCATTGTTCTTTAAGGTCAATGACAAAAACATCTCGGAATTGGCACAATTTGACATCAACGAGCTTGCGAATTGGTTTGCCAATATCGAAGAGAAATTAACCGAAAAACAAATAAAAATTGCTTCGGAAATACTGAAAGAAATCAGAACGAGAATTCAATTTTTATTGGATGTGGGTTTGGATTATTTAACCCTCGACAGAAGCTCAAAATCACTGTCGGGCGGCGAAGCGCAACGCATTCGG
>DAIQBF010000007.1:0-28419 GCA_036781305.1 Lutibacter sp. | reverse complement strand
TTGAATGTTTGTCGGTTTGTTATTTAGTTTAAATGTGAGCGTAAATTTTATGTGGTGTTTGAGCACAGTATTTTTTATTCAAATAATTGACTTATAGTTTTCATTGGCAAAAACATTTTTCCACTATCAGGGAGTTTTATAAATCCGTATTTGTCATAAAAATTTTCTGCATCTTGGTCGATTGGGTCAACAATTACTGCAAATGATCCAATAATTTTAGAGATTTCATAACTTCTTTTTAGAGCGTCTATTAAGATTAATTTTCCAATTCCTTGTCCTTGAAATTTATTGTCAATAGCCAATCTGCCAAGTAAAGTAGTTGGAATTGATTTATAAGATCTGGATAATTTTTTTTGTATCTGATTTGCAACAAGTTCTATAGGAATACTATTGTTTGATAATGTATAATATCCTTTTAAAAGATTGGTTTCTACATCATTTACAACAAAACAAGCAGAAAATTTTCTTTTGGCATCTTGGCTTGCTTGTTCTTGAATATATCTGTCTAACATTTCCTTTCCGCAAGAAAAATCAGATTTTTTATGTGCTGAATTTAGGGGTTCTGATATTTGACTCATTAAGAGAAAATAGCTTTAAATTCATTTGTTGCTTTGAAAAGTTCTTTGTTTGGAGCTTTAGGATTTATAACAGCATCAAAAAATATTTGGCTATCTTTCTGAGAGGCAATAATACGTTCGCTCTCGGATATAATCTCGTTAGCTTTTTCTTGAACAGCTATAACTACAAAATCAGTCAAATTTCTAAAACCACCTAATCGAGCTGCTCTTTCAAAAAATACTTTTTGTTCTTTTGAAAGTCGGGTGTCAAATCTCGCATTTTTTGTATTTAATTCTTTAGTTGTCATAATAATTATTTTTACAAATGTACGTTCATCTTCCGTACCAAACAAATTATTGTACGCTTATTTTACGTACAAGAACATCACCACCAACTCCAACGCGTATGAATTAGAAGCACGTTATGGCAACCGGGTTAGGAGCCGGTTACGTGAAATGTTTAACCTTATAAGCTTTGACCAAACTTCAACAGATAAGAGAAAGTAAGGTTAAACATTCACGAATACAAAAACCAATAAAAGAGGGGTGAGTAGATGTTTAATCTCATTGGTTTTGATGCATCATCAAAAGATAAACGAATTTGAGATTAAACATCCACGAATACAAAAACCAATAAAAAGGGGATGAGTAAATGTTTAATCTCATTGGCTTTGACGAATCATCAAAGGATAAAAGGATTTAGACAAGTAACCTTTAAAATTACAATCAAAATAACCGCCATAGGATTTGGAGGCGGGCGTCAAATGTTTGAAGAATCCGTAAAAAGAAATGCTGTTTGAGCGTAGCGAAATCGAAGATTCGTGAATACAAAAATAAAATAGAAAAGAGATGAACAGTTCATTTCTTTTAGGATTCAAGAACCAATTTGACCGGCGAAAATCCAAGGCTTGACTTTTTTGGTTCGTTTTTGTGTCAAGACAAAAATGAACAAATATGATAAATTGTTTAATCTCATTGGCTTTGACGAATCATCAAAAGACAGACGTAAATAAATTCATAACCCTAAACATGTTTCAAGGCCTTATTCTTATAAATCTAATAAATGTCCAGTTTTTTTGTTAATAAACTGGACATTTTTACTACATTTGTATAAATTTAAACAAATGAAAACGTCTGATTACATTGAAGATAAGATAAATAAACTGCCAAAAGGCTACGTATTCACCTATATGGATTTTATATCAGAGGTAACAAAACGCGAGGCTGTTATTAAACACCTAAATAGAATGGTGGCTTCCGGTAAAATTGAAAAACTCTCAAAAGGTAAATATTACAAACCTCAAAGTACCGTTTTTGGCAACCTGTTACCGGAGCAAAATCAAATTGTAAAAGATTTACTGGAAAAAAACGGAAAGCTATTCGGGTATATTACAGGATATAGTTATTACAATGCGATGGGTTTTACAACACAAGTAAGCAATGTAATCCAGATTGCTAAAAATGAAACCAGACCTTCTTTACAGCGCGGTCGATTTAAAGTGGCATTTATCAAACAAAAAAACACCATCACAAAGCAAAATGTTCCATTACTTAGGTTACTGGATGCCATTCGCTTTATAAAAGACATTCCAGATGCCACTATTGATAATTCCTGCAGTCGTTTGCTAAAATTACTTACCGACTTTACGCAAGAAGAACAGGAACAAATAAAAAAACTGGTATTGAAATACACGCCATCAACAAGAGCTTTGCTAGGTGCATTATTTCAACAAATAGACAGCAATCAAAATACAGAGATGCTTCAAAAATCTTTAAATCCAATAACAACTTATAATTTATCGGTTTCAGAAACAATTTTACCAACTGCTAAAAACTGGAATATAAAATGAACCTTCACCAAAATAGCGCCTTATTTAAAGATGCAGTAAAGTTTACGGCAGCTCAAAAAGGAATCCTTGATATTTATGTTGAAAAAGATTATTGGGTAACTTTTGTGCTGTATCATTTGTTTAAAAGCGAATTGGGCAAAGAAATTGTTTTTAAAGGCGGAACGGCATTGTCTAAATGTTATGGTATCATAGAACGTTTTTCTGAAGATATTGATTTAATTATTTTAAAAACCGACAACCAATCCGATTACTACTTAAAGAAAAAACTAAAAGAAATTACTGTAGCAGTTTCACAATTATTACCGGAAATAGAAGAAAAAGACATCACCCACAGAATTGGAATGGTTCGAAAAACAGCACATTCCTACCCTAAAGCATTTAAAGGTGAATTTGGCCAGGTTAGAGACACTATTATTGTTGAAGCGACAAGGTTAGGGCATCATGAACCTTATGAAACAAAAACTGTTTCGCCCTATATTTATGAAATGATGTTAAGTACAAAACAAGAAAAACTAGCAGAACAGTATGGACTGCTGCCTTTTAATGTTTTAGCATTGGATATTAAAAGAACACTCTGTGAAAAAATAATGAGTTTGATCCGATTTTCTTATGCTGAAAATCCTATTGAAGATTTAAACAATAAAATTAGGCATACTTATGATATTCATCAATTGTTAAAAAATGAAGATATTATTGCATTTTTCAATTCAGAAAAATTTGATAAGATGTTGCTAAATGTTGCAAAGGATGATCTGATAAGTTTCAAAAATAATAAGGAGTATTTACAAATTCATCCAAAGGAAGCACTGTTGTTTGCCAAACCTAAAGAAACTTGGCAATTATTAAAAGGAACGTATCTAGGCAGTTTTAAAACCTTGGTTTATGGAAATTTTCCTGGAGAAAATGAAATAGAAAAAACAATAGTTTATGTTTCTTTAAGATTGGAAAAAATAGATTGGGACTTAAAATTCAATTAACGCATTACCCTTAGAAAATAAAAAACCCACCTCGAAAATTGCTATAAACGTGGTGAGTAACTGCGAAGCACATCACGAATACAAAAACCAATAAAAGAGGAATGAGTAACTGCGAAGCACATCACGAATACAAAAACCAATAAAAATGGGTGAGTAAATGTTTAACCTTATAAGTTTTGATCAAACTTCAGCTAACAAAAGAAAATAGCATAAATGTTGAGTATTATCAACATATATACTATATTTGTGGAAAATAAGCCACATATGAAAACAAAAAAGAATATATTATTTCCAAAGCATCAAAAAATAATGGAACAAATAGGGGAAAACATCAAGCTTGCCCGCAAGCGCAGAAAGCTTACAATGGTTCAGGTAGCCGAAAGAGCGGGTATTGACAGAACAACCCTGTATCAAATAGAAAATGGAAATCAAAAAGTATCCATAGGCGCCTATTTTAATGTGATGAGAGTGCTGGGTCTTCAGGATGATTTTTTAAAATTGGCGGCCGATGATGATTTTGGAAGAAAACTCCAGGATTTAGAATTATTATAATTTCTTCAAAAGAATACCGGTAAAGGAATCCCATCAATTAAAATTTAGCAGAAATAAAAATGGCAAAGAAAAAATTTGATATATACGTATATGCGCATTGGCAAGGTATGGATGTTCCTATAGAAATTGGAATATTGTCCGCACACTTTGGCAAAGGAAAAAAGGCCTTTAGTTTTCAATACAATAAAGATTGGATTAAATCTAAATACCAAATTCTAATTGATCCGGACATTCAATTTTTTTCTGGTCCGCAATATCCAAATAGCAAAGAAAATTTTGGTGTTTTTTTAGACAGTATGCCCGATATCTGGGGCAAAACATTGATGAAACGCCGGGCAGCTCAAGAAGCCTTGGCCAAAGGTGAAAAAGCACCAAATTTATATGAAATAGATTACTTGTTGGGCGTTTATGATAAAACACGGATGGGCGCACTGCGATTTAAAACGGATCCAAACGGGCCTTTTTTGGACCATAATAAAAACAACCCCACACCACCTTGGATTTCAGCAGGTGAATTACAGGAAGCCGTGGCGCAATTTGAGAATGACAACGATAACGAAACAGTTAAAAAATGGTTAAATGTGCTCATTGCTCCAGGCTCTTCGTTGGGAGGTGCCCGTCCTAAAGCAAATATTTTGGACCATGAAAATAATTTGTGGATTGCAAAGTTTCCTTCAAAAAGCGACACAACCGATAAAGCAGCTTGGGAATTGTTGGCATATCAATTGGCAATTGCGGCAGGCATAAAAATGGCCCCCTACAAAATTGAAAAGATTGCCGGAAAATACCATACTTTTTTTACAAAAAGATTTGACAGGGAAAAAGAAGAACGCATTCATTTTGCATCAGCAATGACATTATTAGGCAAAACGGAAGAAAGCATACGAGACAATCCGGGAAGTTATTTGGAAATAGCGGAGTTCATTCAAACCTATGGCGCCAATATTGAAGAAAACTTACAACAACTTTGGAAAAGAATCGTCTTTAACATCGCTATATCAAATACCGATGATCATTTAAGAAATCACGGTTTTCTGTTAACAAATGCAGGCTGGGTGCTTTCTCCGGCCTTTGATATCAATCCTTCTGTTGAAAACGAAGGGCTTGCCTTAAATATTGATATGGAGAACAATGCTTTAGACATCAACCTGGTAAAAAGTGTAGGACCTTATTTTAGGCTCAATGAATCACAAATGCAACAAATAATTCAGGAGGTCGCTAAAGCTGTCAGCACTTGGAAATCAGCAGCTTCAAAATTGGGAATCCCTAAAAAAGAACAGGAAATAATGGTGGCTGCGTTTCGAGTGTAAATTCTTAGAAAGTAATAAACCCACCTCGAAAATTGCGTTAAACGTGGTGGGTTAAAAAAATTGCTATGAAATGAGCTCAACTACTTTAATTTTTGAAGTAGACTTTCTAAAAGCGAATTCTTTAAGTCCAAAATATAAAATAACAAAACTCTTAAAAAATAAGCTTACACAAATTACGCTATGAAATATAATTTCTAAAAGCTTATTCAAGCTGCACCAATATAAAATAAAATAGATGGCAGCTTAAAAAGATGAGTTGCCTAGCGACAACTCTGAATTCCAAATATAGGATTTTAATTTTATAAAATTATTTTATTTTTTTTATTAAAACACGCTTCCTCTTTTATTAAAAATTTATATTTCTATAATACACCCAATATATTTTTGTTATCAGTAATTATTATAAATTAGCTTTAATTAATTTTTAAATCTTAAAAAATTAGTACATTTGAGTCTAATACTTGTGATAAATTGCTAAATATCCACCAGTAATAGAATTTTATAATATGGCTAGAAGTGGTTTAAATATGCTTTTGGCCAATGATATTTTATGGGATAATATTAATATTTGTAATAGTATAACCCGTTACCTGCAATATTTTTGAAAATCTGAGTGGAAATGATAATCTCTAAATAGAGAACTTATCTATTTTAACGATGGAGAGAATTGAATTTTTTTGGCGTTCGCTTTTTTAGCCAATTTAAAATCTATAGGGTTCCAATTTTCAACATCAGGTTGTAAAATATTATTACTAAAAAACAAAATTTCTTTACCAACTTTACTAGAATATGCAGAATGATTAAAAGTATATTCTTTTCTTTGAAATGGGTAATATAAATCTTTAATTACTGGATGATTATCATAAGATACAATCCAGTTAACATTATTTATACTTTTAATTTTTTCAGCAACTTTCTCATGGTCACTTTTTTCATAGTAATTCATATAAAGTGATGAAGCTTTTAGATAATACGGAGGATCAAAATAAAATATAGTATTTGAGTTTCCTGATTCCTCAACAATCTTATCAATTAATTCTAAAGCATCAAGAGAATGGAGTGTAATATTATTATTTCTTGAGTTAATCAATTTAATTTTACGAATTATTTCAACTTTATTAAAACGACAATCAAGTTTATAGCTACCGTTTTGTTCTTTTCCACCAATGATTCCGCCTTTTATTATACCATCACGATTAGTCCGATTTAAAAAAAGTGTCGAAAAGCCTAATTCTAATAAATTAGATAAAGCTTTATCCTTTTGAATTTGCTTTTGAATATTCCAATTTTTAATGGTAATATCCGTGTTTTCAATTAATGAGCAAAGTGAATCATTTTCATATAAAACCGAATGCCAAAAAGCATAAATAGAACGGTCTTTGTCATTGATAGTAATATGATTAACAAATCCTTCAAATAACAAAAAAAGTGCGACTGAAGAACCACCAGCATATGGTTCTACATAGTGCCCACTAATATCATTGTCAATACAAATTTTGGCTAGAAACCCTGAAAGCTTGTTTTTCCCGCCAGGATATCTTAAAGGTGAATAAAACATATTTGTAGTGTTGGTGTGCAAGCAAATTAAATAAAAAAAAAGTTAACTGGCCAATTTATTAGGCTTTATTTAAATCATCCCATAAAGTTTTTATAAATGGTTCTAACAAATTCCATTTTGATTTTAATTCACTCGATGATGGTTCAAGAGTACTTGAATGAATATACTGATGAAATTTTTCAATTGATAAATAAGAATGCTGTTTTTTTGAAGAACCAACGAGATTTATATTTGTAAACAATTTCTTAGGATAACCAATTTCTATCATCTTATTTACTACCCAAGTCACTTTAGCCGTTATTCCATCATCCTTCTTGAAATTATATCCATGCTTTTTTTCAGCATAATGATCCAGTGATACTTCAATAAAAACTCTAAATAGAACCCCTACGGCATTTGGAACAGCTTTTAGTGAATCATCAATCAACAAATCATCTCTTAATTCTCTATAAATATTATTTATTTTATTTTCATTAATAGTTAATTTACAAGTTTTGGGAATTAAATGTTTTCTTAAACTTGATTTACTATTTATCTTGGTTTTTTTAACTGGCGCTACTGCACCACTCTTTCCTTTTTTAGAATCTTTCGCAATTGGATTTACATTAATATTTAGAATATCCTGTACATCACCCTCTGAACCGCTTTCCTCATTAGTAGATTCAGATTGTTTGTCATTTGATTGACTAGGGTCTTTAGTTTCCTCGTTAGTAATAGATGTTTCATCTTCTATTTCAAAAGTTATTGACTTTAAATATTCCTCAATATCAGTGGCTGAAAGACGGGAGAAAATTTTACCATTAAAAATTTTGGCTCCAAGTATATCATAAATTATTACTTCTAACGTATCTAAAAAAAAATTATTTTCTGAAATCAAGTTATTGTCATCATCAAAAACAAGATTAAAAAATTTGGCAGCAGTATTAGTATTCAAAACTCTAAACAAGGTTGTTACATATCCTCTTCCCAACACTTTTTCTTTATCCTCAGTCGGAATATTAAGGTTTCGAATAATTATAGATAAGTTACTTTTTAAGATATCAAGTTTATCAGGGTTATCTAGCCAGCGTAATTTTGCATTAGCATTTTCAACAGTACCCCACGTGACCTCATTATTATTATTTAAATGTTTACGATTTACATATCGTAACGTTTCTTTTTTATCATTAGAGATAACACAATCAATTTTAAAATTTTCATCAATATTTATAGATCGTTTTAATTTCGTGAAATAATCTCGAATTTCTTTGTTCGAAGTAAGATTAGGATTTAAAAGCAATTTATATGTTGTTAGCCTTCTATTTCCTTCATAAGCCGTATTTTCACCTTCACCATCATAAATAGCCAGCTTTTCAAATATTGGCATATCAAAATCTTCAACAACTTCTTTACCAAATGCTTTAATTTTATAATGAGGAACTGACACTATATAATCGATTAGTTCATTTTCAGGCTTTCCAAAATATGCTTGAGGAAATCTTGGATTTTCTGACCATAATTTTAAATTTTTTAAAGCAATTTGATTTTCTCGAAATCCTGTTACAGTACTCATTTCAATGATTATTTTAATTTAGATAGTAAGTTTTCACGCAAACCTATATTGTATAAATATTGATAAATTAAATCTAAATTTCCTAATTTAAAATGATTTATTTTAACAATTAAAGAATTACTAAAAAAATGATGTTAAAGAATTTATAATGTTAGAATTAGCGGTTAAAATGTGATTGGAAATTGAAAATAGAAAACGAAAAAATAAAAGCAGGTAATAACTAAGCATTCGGCGTGCCGATAGGCTAACGCTGAATGATATGTTGACTAATGGGATTAGCGATAATTTTATTTCCTTATGGGGATATAGTTAATAATTGTGTGGTAATTTCAAGAAAAGTAATGTAGTGTTTTTACTTTATGTAGAGTTACCTAATAGTTTAGAACTTTTTTTCGTTCCTCATATTTCAAATATGGTTTTACAGAACTTTATTCCTATTGCCAATCTATTTATTTCTATAGGTAAATTGAAAAACAATAAAACCTTTGAGAAAATCGGAATTGAAATATTAAATGAAAAAGAAAATCTGTTTAAATAACAACACGCTAACACCTATTAAAATTTATGCTTACATTTAAACTAAATAACGAACCGACAAACATTCAACTAACGATTTGCTATTTTAGAAAAATATCCAGCAGATTATGAACATACAACTACCAAATAAGAAAGGAACACCAAATTCGAACCCAAACATTGACTTTGAGCAACTTGTAGTTATTGGACAATTACTGGGATGGTTAAGGAAAGAGTAAAAACTATAAAACGGCACTAAAATAAATTTGCTGCCGTTTTATAGTTTTTGTATATTGGCCTAAAAAATATACAAATCGCAGACAGTAAATTAAATATCGAAGAGTTTCAACATCATTTTAAAACCTCAAAAAGTTTTAACACAAATGATATTGTCCATTTTTACAGGCAACTAGAACCCAATCTAAAAAAAAGCACCATCAATTGGCGAGTCTATAATCTTACACAAATTGGGGTATTAAACAGAATTGGCAGAGGAACTTTTGTTCTCGGTGAGAGCGTCAATTTTGTGCCTGAAATATCAAACAAACTCAAAAGAACGTATTCCAAGTTAGTTAAAGAATTTCCATTTGTTAAATTTTGCATTTGGGAAACTTCAGCTATCAATGAATTAATGGTGCATCAACCTGGTAAATTTTACACTTTAATAGAAGTTGACAAGGACGCTACAAATGCTGTTTTCTTTTTTTTAAAGGAGCTTAATTATACTGTTTTTGTAGAACCAACATTAGACATTCTTGAAAAATATGTGCCAGTTGAAAAGGATGTATTTATTATAAAATCATTAGTAACTGAGGCGCCAGTGCAATTGATTACAAATGTTCCTACGGTTACAATTGAGAAAATATTAGTGGATATTTTTTGTGATGATCTTATTTTTTCAGCCCATCAAGGTTCAGAAATGAAAACGATTTTTAAAGAAGCCTTTACAAAATACGCTATTAATGAAAGCAAATTACTAAGATATGCAGACAGACGTGGAAAAAAAGAAAGCTTCACAGCTTATTTAAACTCAATACCAAATTTACGGCAGCATAACGAGCCTACTGCCAATTTATAGTTATGATAAATCAGCAAAAAATAACAATTGATTGGATTCAAGCAGTATCGCAAAATAACCGCAATGCCGATAAAATTCTAGTAGAAAAAGTAATTAGAGCTTTATTGTTGTTAGAAGGACTTGTAAAACAAAAACTTCCTTTTGTATTCAAGGGTGGAACTTCTTTAATGCTTCATTTTAATTCCACTAGAAGACTTTCAATAGACATTGATATTATACTTCCAGAAGCACAAACAAATTTGGAAGAGCTATTGGAACAAGTAGTAAAAGAACAAGGATTCATAAGAAATGAACTTCAACACAGAAGCACCCATACTAAGATTATAAAAGAACACTATAAATTCTTTTATATTCCACTTCACAAAACCAATAAAGAAGAAGAATATGTGCTGCTAGATATTTTGTTTGAAGCAACAAGCTATACCAATCTTATTCAGCTCCCAATTCTATCAAGTTTTACTCCTATAAAAGAAGAGCCATTAATGGTAGTTGTTCCAAGCTTGGAAGATCTTTTAGGAGATAAATTAACCGCTTTTGCTCCAAATACAACAGGAATTCCATACTTCAAAAATGAAGATAGTATGAGTATGGAAATTATCAAACAACTATATGATATTGGTAATTTATTCGATGTTGTAACAGATGTAAAAACCATTAAAAAAACCTTTAACTATTTTGCAAAAACAGAATTAGATTATAGAAGTCTTTCAGAACTTAATGAACAAGATGTGCTAGATGATATTTATCAAACCAGTTTGTGTATCGCCAGTAAAGGACTTGATGGTAAGGGAAATTTTGAAGAACTGCAACTTGGCATTCGTAGAATTACAAATTTTATCTTTTCAGAAAATTATCATCTGGAAAAAACGGTTACTCATGCATCAAAAGCTGCATATATGGCTACGATACTAAAATACAATGAAAATACAATTGAGAAATATACAACACCAGCTCTTTTAAAAGATTGGACAATTACCGAGCCATTAAACAACAAGCTTAACAAACTTAAAAAATCCAATACGGAAGCATTTTTCTATTGGTATAAAATATACAATCTTACAATACAACATACATAAATGAATAAACAACAACTGGCAGCGAAAATTTGGGAATCTGCGAATCAAATGCGATCAAAAATTGAAGCGAATGAATACAAGGATTATATCCTGGGATTCATTTTTTACAAATACCTGTCTGATAAAGAATTGCAGTTTGCAAAAAAAGAAGATTTTTCAGACAAAGATATCAAAGGCCTTTCGGAAGAAGATGCAGAAACGGCAGACCACATCAAAAATAATATTGGCTATTTCATAGCCTACAAAGACCTGTTTTCTACCTGGGTTAAAATGGGTAAGGATTTCGATGTGTCCAATGTAAGGGACGCCTTGTCGGCTTTTAGCCGGTTGATTAGTCCGGCGCACAAAAAATTATTCGACGGGATTTTTGACACCTTGCAAACTGGTTTGAGTAAACTGGGGGAAAGTTCCGCATCGCAAACCAAGGCAATAAGTGAGCTGATTCATTTGATTAAAGAAATACCAATGGATGGCAAGCAGGATTATGACGTGCTTGGTTTTATTTATGAATACCTGATAAGTATGTTTGCCGCAAATGCCGGTAAAAAAGCAGGTGAATTTTATACGCCTCATGAAGTTTCGTTGTTGATGTCTGAAATTGTTGCCGATCATTTAAAGGACAAAAAGGAAATTCAGATTTATGATCCCACAAGTGGGTCGGGTTCATTGCTGATAAATATTGGCGGCAGTGTTGCCAAACATATGGATGATAAAGACAATATCAAATATTATGCCCAGGAATTAAAGCAAAACACCTACAACCTTACGCGGATGAATTTGGTGATGCGCGGAATTTTACCCAACAATATTGTGACCCGTAACGGTGATACTTTGGAGGACGATTGGCCTTATTTTGATGAAAATGACCCCATCAATTCATACAATCCGCTTTATGTGGATGCGGTTGTTTCAAATCCGCCATACTCGCAACAATGGGATTCGAGCCACAAAGAAACCGACCCGCGTTATGCGCGCTTTGGCTTGGCGCCCAGAACAAAAGCAGATTATGCTTTTTTGTTGCACGACTTATTTCACATAAAACCCGATGGTATTATGGCCATTGTGTTGCCTCATGGCGTGCTGTTTCGTGGCGGTGAAGAAGGCCAAATTCGCAGAAAATTGATTGAAGGCAATCATATTGATACCATTATCGGACTTCCTGCCAATATTTTCTTTGGTACAGGCATTCCCACCACCATTATGGTGTTGAAACAAAAGCGCGACAATACAGATATTTTGATTGTTGATGCATCAAAAGGTTTTATCAAAGTGGGCAAAAACAACAAGCTCAGGGCTTCGGATATAAAAAGAACTGCAGATGCTGTAATAAATAGGCAAACAAATCCAAAATTTTCAAAAGTGGTAACCAGGGATGTAATTCGTGCTAATGATTATAACCTGAATATTCCACGCTATGTCGATTCATCAGAAAATGCAGAAAGCTGGGATATTTATGCGGCGATGTTTGGGGGGATTCCTGAAAAAGAAATTGATGAACTTACAAAATACTGGCAAGCATTTCCGCATTTGCGCGATGCTTTATTCTCAAAAACCTCGGCCGCTTATGCCGAATTAAATGTGGAAGATGTAAAAAAAGCGATTACCAAACACGCCAATATAAAAGAATTTGCCAATAATTTTACAACCTCTTTTGGCGATTTTCAGAATTTTCTTAAAACAGAATTATTGGCCAATATGTTGTCTGTTCCTGTTTCCAAAGAAGAAACCATCCTGAGTGAAGATATCTTTAAACGGTTGAAAAACCTGCCACTAATAGATAAATATGAGGCATATCAGTTGCTTGATGATGATTGGACCAAGATTGAGATTGATTTGGAAATTATACACACCGAAGGTTTTGAAGCAACCAAAAGGGTTGACCCAAACTTGGTGCTCAAAAAGAAAAACGGCAAGGAACAGGAAGTGCAGGAGGGTTGGATTGGCCGCATAATGCCTTTTGAACTGGTGCAGGAATCTTACTTAAAAGACGCGTTACAGCAATTAAAACAAAAAGAAAGTCGCCTTGTAGAAATAACGGCAGATTACGGGGAATTACTCGATTCGCTTTCTGAGGAAGAAAAAGAATCGGATGCGGTAAATGAAGCAAAAGACAGTTTTGTGAACGCTGCGGTGATCAAAGAAGCAAAGCAGCTAAATGCGAATATAAAAAAAACTGGTGCTTTTCCGGAAGATGCTTACGAAGCCAAAATTATCAAAGTGGCTGCACTGCTTTCCGAAGAAAAAGAACTTAAAGCACAGGTAAAACTTGAAACGGCAAAGCTGCACCTGCAAACAAAAGCAACCATTGAAAAGCTTTCCGACACTCAGGTGTATGAATTGCTCGAACTGAAATGGATAAGCCCACTGGTGACATCATTAAACAAACTTCCCGAAGTGCTTATCAACGAGCTGACTGCCAAAGTGCAAACACTGGCCGAAAAATACGCCACCACTTATGCTGATATAACAGCAGAAATTCACGATACCGAAAAGATTCTAGCATCACACCTTGATGAGTTGGAGGGAAACAAATTTGATATGAAAGGCCTTAGTGCACTTAAATCACTGCTAAACGGAGAATAATATGGCAGCGGAAAACAAAAGTCCGGAAATTCGTTTTAAGGGGTTTACTGATAAGTGGGAAGAGAAGAAGTATAGTGAAATCTTCGCAAAGATTCCTAACAATACCCTTTCAAGAGCCGAATTAAATTACAATTATGGTTTAGCTAAAAACGTACATTATGGGGATGTTCTAATCAAGTACGGAGAATTATTAGATGTCGAAAAAGATGAAATTCCGTACATTACAGATGATTTATATGTAAACAAATTCAAGACTTCAAAGTTGCAAAATGGCGATGTTATTATTGCAGATGCTGCGGAAGATGCAATGGTTGGTAAGTGCACTGAATTGGTAAATATAGGAGAAGAAACTATTTTTTCAGGGCTACATACAATTCCAAGTCGACCAACGTTTTCTTTTGCATCGGGATACCTTGGGTATTATATGAATTCTCCTGCATATCATACTCAGTTATTACGATTAATGCAAGGAACCAAGGTGTTGTCAATCTCTAAAACAGTATTACAAGTTACGGCTATTATTTACCCAAATGACATTTCCGAACAATCCCAAATAGGCACTTATTTTAACAACCTTGACAACCTCATCACCCTTCGTCAGCGTAAGCTTGACAAGCTGGGCACGATAAAAAAAGCCATGCTCGAAAAAATGTTCCCTAAAAATGGGGCGCTTGTCCCTGAAATTCGTTTCAAGGGTTTTACGGAGGATTGGGAAGAGAGGAAGTTGGGAGAAATTGTTACTTTTATCAATGGAAGGGCTTACAGTCAGAATGAACTTCTGAATAAAGGAAAGTATAAAGTTCTAAGAGTTGGTAACTTTTACACTAATGATTCATGGTACTATTCTGACATGGAATTAGGGGAAAAATACTATGCCAATAAAGGGGATTTACTTTATACATGGTCTGCAAGTTTTGGTCCTCATATTTGGCATGGTGACAAGGTTATTTATCATTATCATATCTGGAAATTAGAATTATCAGAGCATTTAGATTATTTTTTTTCAGTTCATCTTTTAAATAATGACAAGAAAAAAATCTTGAATGACAAAAATGGATCTACTATGGTTCACATAACAAAAGCTGGAATGGAACAGAAATTTGTTTTAATACCTAAAATTGAAGAGCAAAATAAAATAACCAGTTTTTTAGATAACCTAGACCAACTCACCACCCTTCAACAGCGCGAGTTAGAAAAATTAAAAAACATCAAAAAAGCCTGTCTTGAAAAAATGTTTGTGTAGCATTTTTTAAATATAAATAATGAAATTCAGATAAAATGTCATTTACAAAAGAAGCCGAATTTGAAAAAGCATTAATAGAAATCCTCTCAAAAAAAGGATGGGAATCAGCCGTTTTAAAAAATCCTACCGAAGAAGATTTGCTGAAGAATTGGGCGAAAATTCTATTTGATAACAACCGAACAATTGACCGGCTAAACGATTATCCGCTTACAGAGGGTGAAATGCAACAAATACTGGAGCAGATTACATCCTTAAAAAGTCCGCTCAAATTAAATGCTTTTATAAATGGCAAAACCGTTTCCATCACCCGCGATAATCCTGATGATCGCTTGCATTTTGGGAAGGAAATCAGCCTAAAAATATACGACCGCCGAGAGATAGCCGCTGGGCAAAGCCGTTACCAAATTGTGCAGCAGCCAAAATTTAAGAGCAAATCCAAAATCCTAAACGACCGCCGCGGCGATTTAATGCTCTTAATCAACGGGATGCCCGTGATACATATCGAGTTGAAAAAAAGTGGTGTGTCTGTTACCCAGGCTTACAATCAGATAGAAAAATATGCCAATGCGGGTATTTTTGCAGGCTTGTTTTCACTGGTTCAGATTTTTGTTGCTATGGCGCCCAGCGATACCGTTTACTTTGCCAATCCTGGACCCGACGGAAATTTTAATAAGGATTTTTATTTTCATTGGGCAGACTTCAACAACGAACCCATAAACGACTGGAAAGACATCGCTTCCTCGCTGCTCTCTATTCCTATGGCACATCAGCTAATTGGCTTTTACACAGTGGCCGATGGTTCCGACGGCGTGTTAAAAGTAATGCGCAGCTATCAGTATTTTGCGGCCAATGCAATATCCGACAAGGTTTCAAAAACCAATTGGAACAGCAAGCATATATTGGGTGGTTTTATTTGGCATACCACCGGTTCAGGCAAAACCATGACCAGTTTTAAGTCGGCACAATTAATTGCAAATTCTAAAGATGCCGACAAAGTGATTTTTTTAATGGACAGGATTGAACTTGGCACACAATCATTAAAAGAATACCAGGGCTTTGCCGATGAAAATGAAGATGTTCAGGCAACGGAAAATACAGGTGTTTTGGTTACAAAATTGAAAAGTACCGATCCGGCAAACACATTAATTGTGACATCTATTCAAAAGATGAGCAACATAAAAGACGAGGAGGAAGGGTTGAATGCACATGACATTCAGCTGATGAATGCAAAAAGGATGGTGTTTATTGTAGATGAAGCGCACCGGTCAACTTTTGGCGATATGCTTATTACCATAAAAGAAACATTCCCTACAGCGATGTTTTTTGGATTTACCGGCACACCTATCCAGGAAGAAAATCAAAAAAAATTGAATACCACGGCTACGGTGTTCGGTGATGAATTGCACCGCTACAGCATTGCCGATGGTATTCGCGACAAAAACGTTCTTGGCTTCGACCCTTATAAAGTACTGACTTATAAAGATAGGGATTTAAGAAGGGCGGTTGCGCTTGAAAAAGCGAAGGCAAATGATGAAAGTGAGGCATTGGATGACCCTAAGAAAAAGGAAATCTTCAATAAATACATGAAGCAGGTAAAAATGGCGGGCCATACAGACGATGCCGGAAATTATGTAAAAGGAATTGAAGATTTTTTACCCGGTTCTCAATATGAGCGCGAAGTACATCAGCGAATGGCAGTAAACGATATCGCTGAAAACTGGTTAACGCTTAGCCAAAACGGAAAGTTTCACGCCATTTTTGCAACAAGCAGCATAGCCGAAGCCATTGCATATTACCGATTGCTAAAAAGAGAAAAACCTGGGTTAAAAATCACCGCCCTTTTCGACCCAAATATTGACAACAACGGCGGTGTGTTGTACAAAGAGGATGGATTGGTCGAAATTATTGAGGATTACAACCACCGTTACCAGCAGGATTTCACCCTTGCGACGCATGCGAAATTTAAGAAGGATATTGCCGCACGTCTTGCACATAAAGAGCCCCATATTCGATTAGAAAGAACGCCGGAAAATCAAATTGACTTGTTGATTGTGGTTGACCAAATGCTCACCGGATTTGATTCAAAATGGCTAAATACGTTGTATATGGACAAGGTGCTTAAATATGAAAACATCATTCAGGCATTTTCGCGAACAAACCGTTTGTTTGGTCCCGACAAGCCTTTTGGGACAATTCGCTATTATAGAAAGCCACACACCATGGAACAGCATATTAACAATGCGGTAAAGTTGTATTCTGGCGATAAACCTACCGGACTTTTTGTAGAGCATTTGGATTATAACCTGGAAAGAATGAATTCCGTATTTGATGAGATATCCCAATTGTTTCAGGCGGCAGGCATTCAAAATTTTGAGAAGTTACCGCAAGATTTTTCAGAACGCGGCAGGTTTGCCACACTTTTCAAAACGCTAAATAATTTTTTAGAAGCTGCCAAAATACAAGGCTTTAAATGGCGTCAATTAGAATATTCGTTTGGAAAAGGAAAGCAAAAATCAGTGATAGCAATGAAATTTGATGAAAATACCTACCTAATTCTGGCACTTCGTTACAAAGAATTGTTTGGTGGCGGCGGTGGTGACGGTACGGCGGATGTTCCTTATGAAATTGATGGTTATTTAACGGAAATAGATACAGGGAAAATTGATGCAGATTATATGAATTCCCGTTTTGAAAAATACCTTAAAACGCTCAAAAAAGAAGGTGTTGATAGCGATCAAATTCAGCAAACTTTGGATGAATTGTACAAATCTTTTGCTTCTTTAACGCAAGAAGAGCAAAAGTATGCCAATATTTTTCTCCATGATGTTCAAAGTGGTGATGTAGCGATTGAAGACGGTAATACCTTAAGGGAAAGTATCACAGAATACCAATCCAAAGCCAAGAATGAAGAAATCTACCACATTTCACAACTTCTCGGATTGGATGAAACAAAACTTAGAAACCTCATGAATTCTGGGATATCCGAATCAAATATAAATGAATACGGACGCTTTGATGAGCTAAAAAATACAGTTGATAAAACCAGGGCAAAAGCGTATTTTGAAAAATTGGAAGGTGAAATATTTCCTGCATTCAAAATAAATATAAAAGTACACAACCTGCTGCAAAAATTTATCATCAGTGGCGGTTTTGAGATTTAGGATGTTTAATGAGAAATAGGATTTAATTAGAACACAGCGGATAAGATAAAAATAAGGGGACTCAAAATCTACAAAGCACATAGGCTATATGCCATTAAAATGGCACATAACCGCTACTGTTAGGATAATATAAAAAAAGACTAGAAAAATAGTATCAAATAACGGTTCAAAAAAAAATAAATTAACAAATGTTCACAAATATGTGAACATTTGTGTATATTTGCAAAGCCAATTATGGAGATCATCTTTAAAAAACAGTATTTATCAGATCTGTACCAGGGAATTGTAAAGCCCTACAAAGAGTATAAATCCAACCCACAATTGGTAAGACAATTTATAAACAAAATCAATACGTTAAAATCTGTCACTCGTATTGAACAGTTGTATCAAATAAAAAGTTTACGATATGAAACGAGCATATCAAATTTTGATACTCAGGGAAATGTTTAATTGCGAACTGCATCTGTTACAGCTAAAAAATAAAATTTAAACAGATGAAAAGAAGGAAGGCAACCTCAAAGGTGTTAGTGCGGTTTATGTCAACAAACAATACCGCATTCTTTTTAATGAAGTGGCTTCCGCTTCAGGTGATCTCAAAATCGATGTATTGGAAATCGAAGATTTAAGTAAACATTACGAAAAATAACGACAAAAATGACGACAAAAAATCTTACTCCTGCAATTGCTACACATCCCGGAACGCTTCTCGTGGATGAAATGGAAGCAAATGGATATTCTCAAATAGACCTAGCCAAACTCATAGACATAAAACGCAGCCAACTCAATGAAATAATTAAAGGCAAACGAAATATCAATGCTGATTTAGCTTTATTATTCGAAAAAGCCTTGGGTATTGATGCCGATTTTTGGATGGAAGCACAAAAAAATTATGATCTGGACAAAGCAAGAATTGAGGCTAAAAATAAAGAGCAATTAGAAGCGATAGAAATCTGGAATGTGGCGAAAGACTTCATTCCGGTTTCCTTCTTTAAAAAAGAACGAGTGATTTTTGGAAACCCACTACAGGATATTCATATAATTCGAGAAATATACGGAGTGGCAAATTTAGACCAACTGGCTGCAATGAGTGTGCAAAACAATTATCACCGCTTCAAAAAATCAACCAAACTAAAAACTGATGTGGTCAATATTATGGGCTGGGTTAAATTGGTACAGTATAAAGCTACAGAGGTGATAGTGCCACCTTTTAATCTTGAAAACCAAGATCAACTAATAGCAGACTTGAGAGCCATATTGCTAAAAAATATGGACACACTAAATAAGGTGCAAAATATACTGCACCAGAATGGCATTAAGTTAATCTATCAGGCAAAAGGAGAAAAAACACCAGTTGATGGCGTGTCGTTTTGGAGTGAAGGAAACCCTGCAATTGGAATGACGCTGAGACACAATCGTCTGGATAATTTCGCATTTACCTTGTTTCACGAATTGGGACATATTTACAAACATTTAGTAAATAATGACACCGCTGAGTTTATTGACCTGGAAATTAAAAATGAAGAAGAAGAATACAGAAACTCGACAGAAGAAAAACAAGCAAATTATTTTGCCCAAAACAGTCTTATTAATAATGAAGATTGGAATAAATTTAAAAAGAATTTAGTCCACAACAAAAATGACGAATCAATTATATCTTTTGCCAAACAAGTAAAAATACATCCAAGTATTGTAAGAGGAAGAGTCTGTCATGTTTTAGATAATTTTCGCAGCTTCACTTCAATAAGTAATGATATAAATTAATTCCAAGAAATCTAACTCTGTGAAATATTATTAAATGCCTTGGTACATCGTAATTATATGGGAAGCAGCATTCAAATGCGTGTTTATGACAATAAATTTACGATTTGGAATGAAGGGCAATTGCCCGAAAACTGGACTGTTGAGAAATTAGCTCAAAAACACCCATCCAAGCCATTCAATCCTGAATGGCCAATACACTTTTTAGGGCTGGTTATATAGAGTCATGGGAGAGTGGCATCATTAAAATCATAAATGCTTGCAAAGCTCATAAAGTGGCTCCTCCAATTTTTTTAATTGAGCCACCGGATTTTCAGGTAGAGCTGATTAAATACACAAACAAAGGGCTCAAACAAATTGGTATAAAAGAAGGGTTGAGAAGAATTGTATTGCATATTCAGGAAAATGAATTAATCTCAAACTCAGAAGTTCAATCCCTTTGTGGGTAAATAATGCCACTGCCACCAGATACCTGTCAGAACTTGAATCGGAATACATTGAAAAAATAGGGACTACCTGAGTGGGAACCCTATATGTTTTGAAAGACCTTACTAAAGGCGTAAAAAGCAAACAATGAAAGGGCTCGCTAAGGGATCAAACAACACTTAAAGTTGAACTTTCCTGAAATAGGTTGACTAAAATTCAAATAACTTAAACAATGAAAGTATGAAAGAACAAAAACTACCCTGCCGAAAAAAATCTTATGAAAAAGTAGGTTTCGATTTAAAATTACTCATCATTGACCAAGTCCAAAATGGTAGCATATCTGTAAATTATGCAGCTAAAAAACACAAAATTTCCAGATTTTCCATTGATTATTGGTTGAAGAAATATAGTGCTTTAGAGCAAAGCACGTTTTCAAATTAGTTAAACAGTCTTAAAATAGTATTCGAGTAAATGTAGTAACTCCAAGATGCTAAATAGCAGTATTTGAATATATAGAAATTTGGTATAATAGAAAAAGATTACATAATTCTTTAAATTTGAAAGCGCATAAAGAAAAAAAACTAGAATTTAACAATTTAAAATATATAGGTCTTAGAAAATTTGCTCTAATTTTTGTAGCTAGTTTACCTTAAACTATAATTTCATAACTATAAAATCTACCAATTTAGCTGCCAAAGTAGCAGTTAAGCTATCACGATCTAATGTTGGGTTTAATTCAGCAATATCACAAGAAATCACCTTTTTTGTGTCAAATAAAAAGTGTAGCATTTTAAATACAAAATAAGGTGTAAAACCTAATGGGGAAGGAGCACTTACTCCAGGAGCATACGCTGAAGAAAAACCGTCTAAATCTATAGTAATATATAAATAATCATTATTAGCTATTATAGGTTTTAATCGCTCTCGTAAATTTGTCATTTCCTCAGAAGAAGACTCACAGTCGTAATTAATAGCATAATCTACGTTTTCATTTTTAGCGATTTCAAAAAGTTCTTTGGTGTTTGATTGGCGTTGAATACCTATTGCAAAATAGTCTATTGTTTCACCTATTTTTTTTAATTCAGTAATAATTTGATTAAATGGAGTGCCGGAATTACTTTTCTTTTCAACAGGCCGTAAATCAAAATGAGCATCAAAATTAATAATCCCAATTTTCTTTTTTGAAGTGTTTTTTACTGCTTTTCTAATTCCCATAAAATGTCCGTAAGCCATATCATGTCCACCACCTAAAGCTATAGGGAAAGTTTTATTTGAAATTAGTTTACAGATGATATTAGAAAAAGCTTGTTGGCAAGCCTCCATATCTTCTTCAATACAACAAATATCCCCAACATCAATTACTCGTTTTGAGGCAAAATGAATAGGTAATTTAGCAAGTCTTTCTCTAATTGCTTTAGGGCCTAAAGCAGCTCCAACTCTGCCTGAGTTTCTTCTAACACCTTCATCGCAAACATAGCCAATTAAAGCAATGTCAATTTTGTTTTGGTTTAGGTTATGAATATCTAATAGTTCAATTTCCTGATGCCAATATTGATTGCCAATATCTGGATTTGATTTTCTACCTGTCCAATATATTTTTTGCCCTGGCTGATAGTCAGTATTAACAAATAACAATTTATTTTTCAAACTCAATTCCGTTTAAGAACACTTTTTCAATTTGATTATTTCCAAATGAATATGGAATGTACCCATATGAAGGTATGGCTTTTGTTAGTAATAAGTTAGCTTTTTTTCCAATAGTTATGGAGCCAATTTCTTTTTCTAGCCCCATAGCGTATGCACCATTAATAGTAGCTGCATTAATGGCTTCTTCTGGAGTCATTTTCATTTTTATGCAAGCAGTAGCCACCACAAAATTCATATTGCCTGAGGGTGTAGATCCCGGATTGTAATCGGTAGCCAATGCTAAAGGTAATCCGGCATCAATCATTTTACGTGCGGGTGTATATGGAATGCTTAAAAAATAAGAGCAACTTGGCAATGCAACCGGCATTGTTGAAGTCTTTTTTAAGGCTTCAATATCTTCATCTCTCATTATTTCTAAATGGTCAACTGAAAGTGCCTGATGTTTTACACCAGCTTGTACACCGCCAATTGATGTAAATTGATTCACATGAATCTTAGGAACCAATCCATGTTTTTTTCCTTCTAACAAAATCAATTCAGTATCTTCAACCGAAAAATAGCCAGTTTCACAAAATATATCAACATATTCAGCTAAATTTTCTTCTGAAATAATTGGCATTATTTTATTTGTAAGCAATTGTAAATAGCCTTCTTTATTATTTTTATATTCAGAAGGAACTGCATGAGCTCCTAAAAATGTTGCTTTTATTTCAACAGGATACGTTTCTTTTAAACGTTTAATAACCCGAAGCATCTTTAATTCAGCTTTCATTGTTAGCCCGTAACCCGATTTTATTTCTACAGCTCCAGTTCCTAGGCGTATAATTTCTTCTAATCGTACTTTGCTTTGTTGGTATATATCTTCTTCGGAAGTTTCTTGTATTTTTTTTGCCGAATTTAAAATCCCACCACCGCGATTGGCAATTTCTTCATAGGTTAATCCATTAATCCTATCAACAAATTCACTTTCTCTATTTCCTGCATATACAATATGGGTATGAGAATCGCACCAGCAAGGTAAAATCATTTTTCCAGTGGCATCTACAATTTCATCTACAGAAAAAGTTGGAGAATCATCCATATTTCCAAAATCAGAAATCAATCCATTTTCAACCAGTAGAAAAGCATTTTTAATGGTTGGTAGCGTTTTCATTTCTAATCCAGCAACAAATGAAAGATGTTCTGTACGAATCTGTATTAATTCTTTGATATTTTTGAATAGTGTTTTCATTAGAACAGATTTTCTAACAATGAATCATCAACTACATTTGGTAAAGTTACTTTTAAATTTGGAGAGCGTTCCATTTCGCGTTTAATAGCAAAAATAGCTTCATTGTTTCTTGCCCAGCTTCTTCTTGCAATTCCATTATTTACATCAAAGAAAAGCATATTTTTTAAATTTCTTTCGGCATCTTCCGATCCATCAAGCAACATGCCAAAACCCCCATTGATTACTTCTCCCCAACCAACACCGCCACCATTGTGTATAGAAACCCAGGTGGCACCTCTAAAACTATCTCCAATTACATTGTGAATTGCCATATCAGCAGTAAATTTACTGCCATCATTTATGTTACTGGTTTCTCTGTAAGGAGAATCAGTACCGCTAACATCATGGTGATCTCTTCCTAAAACCACAGGGGCTGAAATTTTTCCAGAGGCAACAGCTTCATTAAATGCCAAAGCTATTTTAGCTCTTCCTTCAGCATCAGCATATAAGATACGTGCTTGTGAGCCAACAACTAATTTGTTTGATTTCGCATCTTTAATCCACTTAATATTATCACTTATTTGAAGTTGAATTTCTTTTGGTGCAGTTTTTTGAATTTCTTCTAAAACGCGCATCGCTATTTCATCTGTTTTATCTAAATCTTTAGGATTGTTTGAAGTACAAACCCATCTAAACGGACCAAAACCATAATCGAAACACATAGGGCCTAAAATATCCTGTACGTATGAAGGGTATTTAAAATCTATACCGTTTTCGGCTAAAATATCGGCATTTGCACGTGAGGCTTCTAATAAAAAAGCATTTCCATAATCAAAAAAGTAAGTGCCTCTTTCTGTATGTTTATTAATTATTTCGGTTTGTTTTCTTAGTGATTCCTGTACTTTCTCTTTAAACAATGTTGCATTTTCACGAATTAATTCATTCGATTCTTCAAAGCTTAAACCTACTGGGTAATAACCTCCAGACCAAGGATTGTGTAGTGAAGTTTGATCGGAACCAACATGTATAAATATATTTTCATTGTAAAAACGTTCCCAAACATCTACCACATTTCCAATAAATGCAATTGCCAATACACTTTTTAGTGATTGTGCGCTTTTTACAGTTTGAACCAGTTCATCCAAATTATCAATCAATATGTCTGCCCAACCTTGTGAATGTCTTTTAATTGCAGCATTGCTATTTACTTCGGCACAAACGGTTATACAACCTGTAATATTTCCTGCTTTTGGTTGTGCGCCACTCATACCCCCAAGACCTGATGTTAAGAATATTTTTCCCTTTGGGTTGTCATCCTTTTGCAATATTTTTCTGAAGGCATTCATCAAAGTAATGGTAGTGCCATGAACGATTCCTTGTGGCCCAATATACATATAAGAGCCGGCTGTCATTTGTCCGTATTGCGTAACCCCTAAAGCGTTGAATTTCTCTAAATCATCTGGTTGAGAATAATTTGGAATCATCATACCGTTGGTAACAACAACTCTTGGCGCATCTTTTGAAGAGGGAAATAAACCCATAGGATGACCAGAATATATATGCAAAGTTTGTGTTTCAGTCATGGTGGCTAAATACTGCATAGTTACCAAATATTGCGCCCAATTTTGAAAAACAGCACCGTTACCTCCATAAGTAATTAATTCCTCAGGATGTTGTGCTACGGCTGGATCTAAGTTGTTTTGAATCATTAACATTAAAGCAGCAGCTTGTTGTATATTGGCTGGATAAGCATCAATTGGACGGGCATGCATTTTATAATTTGGTTTAAAACGATGCATGTAAATTCTGCCATATTGTTTTAATTCTTCAGCAAATTCAACTGATAGTTCTGCGTGCCATTTTTTTGGATAATAACGTAGTGCATTTCTAATAGCCAGCTTTTTTTCTTCTAAAGTGAGAATATCTTTTCTACGTGGTGCCTGATTTGCATTTGTAGGATATGCTTTTTTTGAAGGTAGTTCTGAAGGAATTCCTTGTAATATTTGTTCCTTAAAAGAAATGTATGTATTTGTTGTAATCATTTTTAATGTCTTAATATTCTTCGAATAGAGTGTCAAATTCACTATAAGAATCGTTGAATTTTTTAGTTATTTCAAGTAAGGTTCTATTTTTTATAATTTCTGCGGCTTTTTCAATGTCTAAAGAAAAAATACGATCTTCAGTAGCATGTGAAATATGCTTGCGAACAAATTGATGAACAGCATCTATAGTTTCACTAGATTTTAAAGGGCTTCTAAAATCGAATGCTTGAGCGGCGCACAGTAGTTCAATAGCTAAAATATTTTCGAGATTGTTAAGTACTCTTAATGCTTTTCTGCCTCCAATAGAGCCCATACTTACGTGGTCTTCTTGTCCTAATGAGGTTGGAATACTATCGGCACTTGCAGGAAAACACATGCCTTTGTTTTCGCTAACCAATGCAGCAGTAGTATATTGTAATATCATAAAACCAGAATTGATACCAGTATCTTTGAGTAATAGGCGAGGAGTTCCTTGGTATTTTCCTTCTAATGATAAATAGGTTCTTCTGTCGGAAATACTGCCAATTTCAGCGGCAGCCAAACAAGCGTAATCTAATGGCATTGCCAAAGGTTGTCCGTGAAAACTTCCACCACTAATAATTAAATCTTCTGAAATAATTATTGGATTGTCGGTTACTGAATTTAATTCAACTTCAACAACCTCTTTTAAATGTAACCATGCATTTCTTGAACTTCCATGTACTTGTGGCATACAGCGCAATGAATACGGGTCTTGCACTTTATCGCAAAATTCATGTGAGTTTCCAATTTCAGAATCGTTTAAAAAATGCCGTATTCTTCCAGCGACATGGATATTACCTTTAAACGGGCGTGTGGCGTGTAATTCATTATGAAAAGGCATTTTAGAACCCATTAATCCTTCAATCATCAATGCGCCAATTAAATCGGCGTGAGCCAAACAATTATAAAGTTTATCAACAACCATAACTGCATGTGCTAGAATGAATTGGGTGCCATTTATCAATGCCAATCCTGCTTTAGGATGCAGTTCTAAAGGATGTAAATTAAATTTATCCAGAATTTCTTTAGCAGTAACAATTTCATTTTTATAAAATACCTTTCCTTCTCCAATTAAAGGCAAAAATAAATGAGATAAAGGACAAAGATCTCCAGAAGCACCAACTGAACCTTGCTCAGGAACAACTGGGATGACATCATTTTCAATATGCCATAAAATTCTGTTTACAACTGGCATTGAAATTCCTGAAAACCCTTTTGCTAAAGAATGCACTTTTAGAATTAGCATTAATTTGGATAATTCCTGATCTATAGGCTTTCCAACCCCAACGCTGTGGCTTAATAAAATATTTCGTTGTAATTTACTAGTATTTTCTTTTGATATTTTAGTATCACATAAAGGGCCGAAACCTGTATTAATTCCATATACAGCTTTTTCTTTTTGCGCAACCGCCAAAACAATTTCATGTGATTTTTGAATGTTGGCTTCTACCTCTTTGTTTAAGCTAGCCATTTCTTGGCCACTAAGTATTGACAGAACCTTTTTAACAGTTAAATTATCCAATCCGTATGTGAACATTTTTCAAAAATTTAGTGTTTTGTCAAAATTACAATTATATTTGACACTAATAAATACCATTTTTAACAAGTATTGATAACTATGAGTAATCAAATTGAATTAAGACATCTTAAATATTTTTTAGCTGTAGCTGAGGAATTGCATTTTAGAAAAGCATCTGAACGATTGTTTATTTCACAGCCAGGCTTGAGTCGTCAAATAAAGCAAATGGAAGAAGATTTAGGTTTAAAATTATTTGAAAGGTTAAATAAAAAAGTGTACTTAACGATTGCAGGAGAATATTTAAAAAAGGAAGCTAGGCTTACATTGAATAACTTAGAAAATGTTTTTGAGTATACTAAGTTGCTACATCAAGGAGTTGAAGGTAAAATTAATATGGGTTATGTTGGGTCGGCAATGCAAAATGTAGTGCCTCAATTATTATTAAACATTAGAGAAAAATATAAGAATATTCAATTTAGTTTAAAAGAAATGGATAATCCAATACAAGTTAATGCTTTGTTAACTCAAGAAATTGATATTGGCTTTATACGTTTGGAAAAAGTTCCAAGGGAGTTGAAAATTAAAGCCATTTATGAAGATACGTTCTCTTTGGTTTTACCAGTAAATCATCCTATTAGCGCTCAAAATTTTAAAGATTTATCGCAGTTTAAAGATGAGTCTTTTATATTTATTGAACCTTCTTATTGTCCAGATTATTTTGAAAAAATTATGGAGATATTTAGAACAAGTGGTTTTACTCCAAATGTATCACATAACTCAATGCATGCAAGTACTATTTATAGATTAGTTGAGAAAAATTTAGGCGTTTCAATTGTTCCAACTGTTTTGCAAGAAGGGTATAATATGAACGTTAAATTTATTGAATTAAATAATATTCCACAACGAACTACATTATCAGTCGCTTGGAATGTAAATAATAGAAACCCGATATTGAAGAATATGCTTGAGTTTATATTGTAACGAATGTTTTATGTTTTTTGAATTTTTAGAGTAATTTGTTTTAGCGCTTTACAAATGTGAGCTTCAGATCAAAGAAATATTGATGGATGACCAAAAAATATACAAATGCAAAAGCCATTGAGCAATGTGGGAAAGGAAGTTTTAATAGTGCTAAGAAGTGATACAAATGATGTTACTACATACAATGGCGCAACCTATAATGAAATGGTTTTTCTTTCTAAAGTTTACCGACAAGTTTCTGATGAAAGATGTAAAAAAGCATTCCTTTTAGATTATATTTTAGAAGCTCAGTATGACAATGGTGGCTGGCCTCAATTTTATCCTTGAAAAAAAGGATATTATACACATATTAGAAAAAAGAGCGGTATCAACGCTCCAATAAGTGAAATTTCCTTTCGTGACTCTTTCACAGACATATAAAATTATAATTTGTAAAGTATAAAGAAGCTAATATTCATAATGATCAACTGTGTCTCACGATGATTAACGGCAACAATTAGTAGCTTGTCTTTCATTTAATCTCCGAAAATATCACCTGTTGAATTTAGCACAGAATTCATTTAGATACCTTTTAAGAAAGCTGTCATCAATTCTGTGTTACATATTCAAAAATAACCTTTTGGCACTGCTTATTGCTTTTAGTGCCCACGGCAGAACCTTGTTTACGTTCACTTGGCGCACCTTGTGATCAGTGTGTCCTATCTTATCTGTGATTTATTTATATGACGAACAATCTCCTTTAACTACTTAGGGCTTGCTGAAAATATATAAAAGCACTAATAATCAGCAAATTAGATTGTTT
>DAIQBF010000006.1:9960-28765 GCA_036781305.1 Lutibacter sp. | reverse complement strand
GACCTGCTGATTACAAATCAGCTGCTCTAGCCAGCTGAGCTACATCGGCTTTTTATAGACTGCAAATAAAGATCCTTTTTAAATAATACGCAAATATAATTTCTTCTTTTTTCAAAATAGTTTCACCTTGATAAGGTGCAATAGATTACAGTAAATTATGGTTTTATTTAGGGTTATTTCCCTATTTTTTTTACTGCATAAAAACCAACTTATTTAAAGAAATGTTGCTTTATTTTAAAAAATTACTTGTTCGTATAAATCTAAAAAAGCCCGAATTAAATTTCTAAGAAGCTAATTTTTTAAATATAATGGCATTATATTTGATTTTCAATCTATTAAATCAATAACAATCAAATGAATAAACAAGTGCTTTTTTGTTTTCTTCTAGGTGTCTTTTCTATAGCAACATTTTCTCAAAACTTTAGCAATCAATTCATTAAAGATCAAATTGGCGTATATAAAAATGAACTTCGTGGTCCATACAAAGATATTCGTTGGTTTTGTAAAGATGGGAGCGTAAGAGATCCAAAAGACCCTTGTCCTAAAGAAATTGGTCCGGGAGTTCAACACGCCAGATATAGAGATGTTGTTGAAAATATTGGTAAAAAAAACCATGTTTTTTTAGGGCAAATTTTAGCATATACCACAAATCAAGAGTTTTGGGATTCTCAAAATCATAATTCACGCTTAAAACAATATCAATTAGATAAATACTTAAGAAGCGTAGATGATGGTTGGATATTGCAAAAGGCACAATACTATAGAGGCGCTGTTCAGGTGGAAGATGAAGAATCTTGGGGAGTAGATTTTTACAAGTGGTTGTTGGCAGGAGATACAAGCATTGCTAAAAATTTCTTTTTGATTCGTCAGTCTTTAAAAGATATTCCGCATAAAGGTGATGATAATGTAGCGCAATTAATGCGAAGCCAATCGAAGGTTTTATCCGACTTATTTCCACAATTTATGGATTTACGCGTTAAAATTCACGGACAACCAGAATTTACGGATATTGAAAAAGTAAAACAATTTAAAGCGAAAAATGCTTCAAAATTAAGCAATGTATTAAACTTAAAATTTGATGAATTGCTTGTAACAATGACTAATTTTTACAAACCTATTGATATTGGTGCATTGCCACAAAAAACAGTCTTGGTTAAAAACACCCCTATTGGATTATCAATTAAAGAATTTTCAGAAAAAAATAGTGCAGAAATAAATTCAGCTAATTTAGTTACGGAATCAGCTATATTACTCTTAGAAATCAGAAAAGCGGTATTGGTTGAAAAAAGAGCAACAGCAAGAATTCAATTGTTAGATGCTTCATTAAAATTAGAAGAAATTATTTTTAAAAATGCATCGCAGTGGAAACCTGTAACTGTACAAGAACTGTTGGTTAAAACGTTTTATTTGGGCATGGCAACTGCCGGAGCCGGTTATATTGAACTTTGGGAATGGAACCAAATTGAACCTGTTTTAAAACCTCAAAATGCAACGACACTTACTTTAAATGAGCTGACTGCAATTTTGCTGTCGGCTAGGAGTGAAGTTGAATGGAGTTCATCTATGGTAAAAGCAACTTATGAAGATATTGTTGACATTTATACAGGCTTTGAACCAAAATCTTATGGTTTTATTGATGATAAAATTAGAAGTTCTATCGCGCTTCATTTGGGACAAAGTGTTGGCGATTTAGGCGATATTTTGGCTACGGAATCTTCATTGACCAATAAAGTGCTAAATATTGCTAACCAAAGTTCAGTGCGCGGTTTAAATCCGGGTTATGCTTTTGGCGAGTTGGTTGTTATTGATGGTTCGCCCGAAGGCGTTGAGGTTTCTTCAAACAAAATTTACATATTTCAAAAACCACCTTCCGATTTAAAACCTGTTGGCGGAATAGCCACTGTTTCTGAAGGTAATTTGGTTTCTCACGTGCAATTATTGGCGCGGAATTTAGGAATTCCAAATGCTGCTTTGTCTGATGATAATCTTCAAAGTTTAAAGAAATTTAATGGAGAAAAAGTATTTTATGCGGTTTCTAACAAAGGAAACGTGATACTGAAATTGGAAAACGATATGACTTCAGAAGAGCGAAACTTATTTTCAAAAAAAGAACGAAATGACATTAAAATTGCTGTCCCGGTAGAACAAATTCGTTTAGATGTGAATACTATTTTAAACATGCGAAATGTTGATGCGAAGGATTCAGGTAAATTATGCGGGCCAAAAGCTGCAAATTTAGGGCAGCTGAAAAAAATGTTTCCAGATAAAGTTGTGGAAGGTGTTGTAATTCCTTTCGGGATTTTTAAGTCACATATGAATCAAATGATGCCAGGGCAAACTGTTTCGTATTGGACATTTTTAACAAATATGTTTTTGGAAGCAGACAATAAACGTTCAAATGATATTGCTGAAGAGGAAGTTGAAAAATTTCAGTTAAAACAGTTGGAAATTTTACGTGCAGCCATTAAAAAAATGCCTTTGCAACAAGGTTTTATTACCCAGATGGAACAGGAATTCCAATCGGTATTTGGTAAAAAGTTAGGTGAAATTCCTGTTTTTCTAAGAAGCGATACCAATATGGAAGATTTGAAGGATTTTTCTGGAGCCGGTTTAAATTTGACCTTGTTTAATGTAGTTGCCAGAGATAAAATTTTACAAGGAATTAAAGATGTTTGGGCTTCGCCTTACACAGAACGCAGTTTTAAATGGCGCCAAAAATACCTATTGAACCCGGAAAATGTGTTTCCTTCAATTTTGGTGATTCCAAGCGTTGATGTAGATTATTCGGGCGTTATGATTACCACTGGGATTAATTCGGGAAACCCAAAAGATTTGACCATTGCCTTTAGCAGAGGTGCGGGAGGGGCTGTTGACGGACAATCGGCAGAAGCGTATGAATTATATTTTGATGGAAATTATAAATTAATTGCGCCATCTCGTGAGCCATTTTTTAATAGTTTGCCAATTACGGGAGGAACTTCAAAAAAACCTGCAACTTTTGAAAACCCAATTTTAAACGAACAGAATATTAAAGAAATTAGAGAACTGGCTCAAAATGTGCGTCAAAAAATGGCTAAAGAAGTAAATGCCGAATATGAAGGTGCTTATGATGTGGAGCTTGGTTTTAAAAACAATAAATTGTGGTTGTTCCAAATTAGGCCATTTGTTGAAAATAAAAAAGCGTTGAGTTCAGGATATTTAGAGTCTATTACACCAAAAATTGATACAAACCTGGAAGTATTGCTTTCAAAAAAGATATAAAAAATGAATTATTTAAAATTTACAATTGTTTTGGTGTTGTGCTGGACTTTCGTTGGATTAAATCCGTACCCAATTGATGGCTATTCCCGAACTGGGATCAAGAGATTATTGCGATTGGAACGGATAAAAAAGGGGGAAATAAAAGAAAATTTAAATCTTCCTCCAGGCGCTTTTAAATTATATAATGAAATTGCTTTAAGTTTAGCTTCCAAAAGGAAAGATAGCACAGCGCAGTTTTTTATAAAGGATGAAAAATTTGACAAGGAAATAAATGGGCTGTTTTATGGATTGGATAAAAGTTATTCGTTAACAGTTTTAGATGTTTCAGACCTAAATAATATTCGTTATGCAGCACGTAATGAAACTGTAGGTTATCAGCCGGGAAGTGTAGGAAAAATTGCAGTTTTAGCAGGTTTGTTTACACAATTGGCTAAAATTTATCCGGATTCTTTTGAAAAACGCATTGAATTATTAAGAACAAAATCGGTAAAAGCTGGCCTGTGGGGTTTGACGGATGAGCATACCGTGCCAATTTTTAATATTGAAACTAATAAATTGGTGAAAAGGCAAGTGATTGCAAGTGATGTGTTTACCTTATTTGAATGGACCGACCATATGATGTCTGTCAGTAATAATGGCGCTGCGAGTATTGTTTGGAGAGAAACGCTATTAATGGCAGCTTTTGGCAAAGATTATCCAGCCTTGACACAGGAAGGAGCAGATGCATATTTTAAAAACACCCCTAAAAAAGAACTAACAGACCTTGGAAATGATGTTGTTAACTTGCCATTGCGAAAACTTGGAATTACATTTGATGAATGGCGTTTGGGAAGTTTTTTCACAAAAGGCGCAAATAATTTTATTGGAAGTAAAGATGGCAGTATCGGAAGTCCAATTGGGTTAATGAAGTTTTTAATTCAGTTGGAGCAAGGTAAGGTCGTTGATGAAAAATCGAGCTTAGAAATGAAACGTTTGATGTATATGACCGACAGAAGAATTCGTTATGCCCAATCGCCGGCATTAAAAGATGCGGCAGTTTATTTTAAATCGGGCAGTTTGTACAAATGCGACAGAAGTAAAGGGGAAGCCTGCGGAAAATATATGGGGAATGTTCAAAATTTTATGAATTCAGTTGCGATTGTTGAACATCCAAATAATAAAAAATATATGGTGGTGTTAATGACCAATGTGTTGCGAAAAAATTCGGCCAGCGACCATATGTATTTGGCAGGAAATATTGATAAATTGATTAATAAATAAATTAGTTTTTATTTAAAATTTCTAAAGCTTTATTTCTGATATTTTCATTGGTGTCATTGATTACCAATTCAACCAAGGGTTTATATTTTGGATCGTTGGTTTTTTCAATTAAATACAAGACAGCAAGTTTTAATTTGCTGTCTTTTCTTTCTAATAAAGTTCTGTAGCATTCAGATTCACTGAGTATTTTTAAGTTTAGTTTTTTTATTTTTTCTTCTGAAATGGCTTCTACTAAAATAGATTCAGCAATCGGAATTAATTCTTTTTTTAGTTGATTGTCTAAAATATTATCTAAAAATTCAATGGCATGGATGCGTTGCTCTTCCTTGCCATTTAGAATAATGTTGAGAATAGGCTCAACATCATTGGGCGGATATTTAATACCTAAAAACCTAAAAATACGTTGTAATTGTCTGTCCAAACGCTGTTCTAATAACTGCATCAAACCATTTCTGGCTTCTGTGACTTCAGGGTTTTCATTTAAGGAATCTTTCTTTTTGTATTGAATAACAATTTGGGAATGAATGACTGAAAGCGTGTTTAGGTAAAGATGGCATTCATCCAGTACTTTATCAATAATGTACCTGTCTTTTATATATAAATTGGGATATTTCCATTTTAACCTTTTTAATGCTTCAATGGCTTCAATTTTAACAGAATGCTCAGTATTGTCAGTTAATTTTTTTAAGGAGCCAATTGCTTTTTGTGAAGCGAATTTTTCAATAACGGCGATCACGTGAACGGCATCATCTAAAGCAATGGATTCCTCTTTAACGCTTTTAACCAATATATCAATAATAGGTTCTCCATAACTAAATAAAGCGTCAATAGCCGATTTCCGGGTGTCTTTACCGCTTAAAAAATCAATTAATATCGGAATAAATATTTTATCCAAAGTTTTTGCGCTGCTTAAAATAGCCGTATTTTGAATGGATTGATTTTTAGAATGTAATTGCTCATTTAAGATGTGGTAAAAATTTTCAACTCTGGCATTTCCAATGGCTTCCAAAATAGCCTGTATTTTATATGTTTTTTGTTCTTCAGAGATCAATGCTTCACTTTGTTGAAGCGCTAACTGAATTCTATTTTCCAGATCGAATCTGTCTTGAAGTAAAGGATGGTTTCTTAATTCCAAAGAAAGTCCAATTAAAGCAGCGTTTGCAATGGTGTCATCTTTTCTGTTTAAATAATTGTCAAAAAGTTCGATGGTATTATTATCGTATTTCTTTAATAAATATCTAAAGGCTGCTGTTGTAACTTGTTGATCCCGGTCGTTCACCATAGTTTCCATTTGAAAACTCAAATTTTCAGTCTTCAAAAAATATAAATTTTCAATAGCCAGCGCCCTAACTTTAGGCGATTCATGAATCAATAATTTTTTGATGGCCTCAAAAAAACGTTCATCTTTAACTTCCAGCGTTTTTTGGAGCATATGTAAAATTTGACCTTCAGAGCCATTATTTAAAACCTTATTTACGGTCTCAACTATTGAAGTCACCGCTATTTCTTTCTTTGCTGTTTTTTCCTTTTTTATATGTGAAGTATCCAGTAAATCTTTAAATGAAACAATATATTCTTTTCTTAAATGATAAATAAAATACAGCCAAACTGAAATTAAAGCGATGATAATTAAACTAATGTAAGTTGATGAAATATTTAATCCGTTAATGAAAAATATCAATATAAATCCGGCCAATCCAGTTGCAATGCTGTCTACAACAACATCGGTAAATGTTTTCGTTTTCTTTTTTATGTCAATTGGAATTGGGATTGACAATAATTCTGTTGCGGCTTTATTGACAGATTGTTTTAAACTTCCATCGATAATTTTAATGGCGATGATTACCCAAATTTGAGGCAGAAACAATAACAATATTGAGCCGACAAAAATTCCTGAAGGAAGCCACAATAACGATTTTCCAACGCCAAAAGTACCAACAATGCGTTTTGTCAAAAATAGCTGAACCAATAAAGAAATCACGCTCAATGTTGAAAACCAAAAACCAAAAAAGGATGTTAATTCTTCCTGATCTTCAATAAGCCTTGACGCATAGTCACTATACTGATAATCAACCAATTTTGCAACCAAAACACTTAATCCAATAACAACGGCAATTAAACTTAACAGTTTGGATTGTTTAATCAGTTTAAAAGGCGATTCTCCCTTTGGATTTGTACGAAGCGATACTTGGAACGTATTTAATTTAACAACTTCGGTTTTCCATATATATTTTGTGATTGGCAAGCAAAAAAACACAATAAACGCAGCAACAAAAAGCAACACTTCCGTTCTTAAAAATGTGGTAAGTATGGATGTTAGGTATCCTCCAAAAATTCCACCCGCAATGGCTCCCGCCCCGATAAAGCCAAATATGCGTTTTGCTTCTCGAACATTATAGACCAGATTGGCTAAAATCCAAAATTGCGAAGCGGTCAGTAAACCAAAAATCGCTACCCAAACATAGGGAATGTATAAAATTAATCCACCCGCTATATTAAAAGTTAATGCAATTCCGAAAATAACCAATGAAATAACCGACCCAATAATAGTGCCTTCAATTACTTTATTTAAGGGGTATTTCTCTAAAATTTTATCATAAAAATAAGAGCCCACAATAGCCATTATTGCTGTTAGCACATATCCTAACGGTAGCGCATCAGAAGTTAATTCAGATAGAAAAAGTGAATTTATGGTTGGCTTAACTATTAATAGCGTTGTTATTAATAAAAAAATATTGAGTTGAAGTAAAAGCGTTTTGTGAAGTTCTTCCTCTTTTAAGTCAAATACTTTTAAAATATATCTTTTTAAGATACTGCGAATTAACATTTAGAATACTTTTAAAATTGAAGAATCTTTTGTTAAAGATATATAAATGATAGGTGTTTGCAAAGCATTTATTTCCAAACAATTTTAAAAAAAAGAGGTGTTTTTTAACCAGTAATATTAATAAAAAAAGTTGCCTAATAATTTTTTAGTGCTTTTTCTACTGGTTTTACTAAATTTCTAATAATTTTTTCGCCAGAAGCATCATCAACCAATGCCACTAAAATATAACGTCTTTTAGGGTCTTTTCCCCAAACCAAAATAGAATCGGAATGAAAGTTTTTCCAAGAACCTGATTTTCTGAACAATCGTGCTTTAGGTGCAATTTCATCTAAAGTATTCACAAATTTGTGATGCAGGGCGGGATTTTCCATAATGCCTAACATTTGTTTTGATCTTTTATAATTTACAAGTTTACCGTTGACCAATAAATAGTAAAACCGACATACTTGATTAACTGTTGCGGCATGACTTAAATTTTTCAAGGGTTCTCTATTTGTAGTGCCAGAGCTTGCATACCGTTTACCAACCCATAATCCTCCGCCATGTTCTTCATCATATAACTGATATTTTTCATCGGTTAAAACGCTTTCGATTTTATCAAAGCCCAATCTGTCAATCATTCTGGTTGCTGCTTGGTTGTTAGATTTGCTAATCATTAATTTCATATCACTTACAACCTCCGGAGTTTCTTTTAGCTCTCCTTTTTCAATGGCATCCATGGCAGCCAATAAAACAGCAATTTTAGGCAAACTCGCAGCATACATCATATTGTTGCCATTAATTCGAGCATATTCAATATTATTTTGATTGCTTAAATCAATTACGCCAACGGCTAACTTGTTTTGTTGAATTAATTTTTTCCATTTAGGATTTTTATTTAACTCCAATTCTAGCCCATTTTGAAGCTCTTTGTTTAAAAGACTTCCCAATGGTTTTATACTTGACTCACCTGATTGAATAGGCAAAACGTTCTGTCCAAAAAGAAATGTTGTTATAAAAAATGATAAGAATAGTAATTGCTTCATTTTATTTCATGTATTAGATTTACCAATACTAATTTTGTTTAAAAAGTAATTTAGGAAAAACTTCTTAAAAAAATATAAAATGGCACTATTAGTAAGTTGGTTATAAAATTAGTGCCTTTTTCAGCGCTTTTTCAACGGGAACCACAAGGTTTCTAATAATATTTTCGCCATTTGCATCATCAATTAATGCGACTAAAATATAACGCCTTGCCGGATCTAGGTCCCAAACCAATACTGAATCAGAATGAAAATCTTTCCAAGAACCTGATTTTCTATATAAGGTGGCTTCCGGCGCAATTTTATCCAATGTGTTTACAAATTTGTGGTGAAGTTCTGGGTTTTCCAGCATATCCAACATTATTTTAGACCGATCTCTACTTACCAACTCCCCGTTTGCCAGCATATAATAATACCGGCACACTTGATTAACCGATGCCGCATGGCTTAAATTTTTAAGAGATTCCCTATTTGTATTCCCGTCTTTTGCGTATCGTTTTCCTACCCAAAGTCCACCGCCATTATTTTTATCATAAAATTTATATAATGGATCCATCAGCACATTTTGTATTTTTTTGAAACCTAACAAGTCAATCATTCTTGTTGCGGCTTGGTTGTTCGATTTGCTGATCATAAGACGTAAATCGCTTTTTACTTGGCTCGTTTCTTTAAGTTCTCCTTTGTAAATGGCATCTTCCGCAGCCAACAGAATGGCAATTTTTGGCAAACTAGCTGCATACATCATGTCATTTCCATTGATGGATGCAAATTTAGCTTGACTTGGATTGCTTAAATCCACCACGCCTACGGCCATCTTTTTTTGATTTATTAATTTTTTCCACAGGGGGTTTTTCATCAATTCAAACTCTAAACTGTTTTGAAAAGAAATATTTTCCAAACTTAATAAAGGTTTAATGTTATCGCCGCCAAAATGAAGCGGCAATTTTTGGGACATTAATTGGTTTGTAAATAAGAAAACAAAGGCAAACAGGGTTAGTAACGTTTTCATTAATAAATAGTTGGTTTAAAAAACGTTTCAAAATTACATAATTATTTGATACGTGAAATGTTAAAATATTAGAATTGCTAAAATTAAATTTATTAGCAATTGCGATACCTTTAGTCGGTTGGAAGGCATGAAAATGTTAAAAAAAGATTTTTATTAAGATTTCTTTTTTGAAGGAAACATTAAAATAAGGAAATAAAATAGCCTATTCAAACACTAATTGCAGAAAATATTTTGGTTAATTAACGATCTAATAATTTTTGAACTTCGTCTGTTCCCTGTAATTTTTTTTGATCTTTTTTCTTCATCACATTTTCAACAACTTTAAATATATGTTGTTTAATATCCTTATATTTATTGATGTAGCTATTTACTTCTATTTCCAATTTTTTGTGACTTTCCAAATAATTTTTATTACTGGTTACATTTTTGCTCTCAATTAATTCTTCAAGAATTTTTTCTTGATTGTTAATTAGTTCCTTAAGTGTGGTTCCCGTATTTTTTTTGACAGATATTTGTTTAACGGAATCTTCAATTTTTTCATGCAAGCCTGCTGCCAAAAAATCAATATAATTATCACTTAGCAAATGTTCTAAAAAACGGATTTCATCTTTAATAAAATTTATTTCAGAAGCCCAAAGTTTATAATCGTGATGTAGTTCGTCTGTGCTTTTTTCCCTGCCAAACCAATCTTTTTTTATTTTAGTTTCCATTTTATGTTGAATTAATTATTTTATTCCTTAAAATTAAATGAAAAAACCGAGGAATAATTTGATATCCATCAGTTTGAAATATTTTTTAGATTTTTATAACGAATAATCAATTGATGAGCCCATTAATGTATTCAAATATTTGAATCTTTAAATTTTTGTAGTGTATTAAATACATGAAAACTTCTTCCGCTAATTTTTCATATTCCAGCAAGTAAAAATGACCGCTTTCTAAGGTATTTATTTTGGGTTCTTCACTTATTTTAAGATGATAATTCTTAATTTTTTCTGCGATATTGTTTTTTTCCTTTTCAAAATTATCAAGTTCTAAAATGAATAATTGCAGGCGTTCATACAAATTTGGGATGGTGGAAGAAAATGGATAGGCTTTAATAAGCCTTTTTATGAAAGCCAATTCAATCTGAATAAAATCAAACTCTGGTGTCCACAAAGAAGTGTGGTAAAGTAATTCTTCAATGGTTTTATCTCTGGAAAATGATTTATAAACTGGTTTGGCTTGCATTTCTTTGCTAATTTAATTCATAGCTAAGTAATTCATTTTAAGTTTCATAAAAAATGATATATATCAAACGATGAATAATAAACAATCTTCTATCCTTTAATAATCAGCAAATTTTTATGATTTTCTTTAATTTTTGTTGAAAAAAAATTTATTGCGGGTGTATAACTTCAATTTATTGAAAAATAACATCAGGCTTCAAAAATGAAATCATATAAGATTGAGGAAAATCATTTTTTAAAACTTCAATTAATCATAGCTTTATGTTATTACTAAATATATGATTATGAAAAATTTGTTAATTTTTATTATTTGCTTATGCATTCACACTACTTCATTTGCACAAATTTTAAGTGATATTGATGAGGTTTATCCTTTAAATGACGATTTAATTGCCATAAAAAAGGGAGGTCAGTGGGCTTTTATAGCTAGTGATGGAAATAAAGCAATTGATTTTAGAGATGATTTGGTCCTTACCAGCAAGACGAATTCTTTAAACCAAACAATTTCTTATCCCGTTTTTTATGACGGAAGGTGTTTAACCAAAAAAATGAAGGAAAACACACCTTATTTTGGTTTTATCAATCAAAAAGGTGTAGAAATAATAAAACCCCAGTTTCTAAATGCAACCAATTTTTCAAATGGATATGCCATTGTTGTTTTGGCTTCAAAAGATTCTATAGGTTTTAATCGGGTTCTAAAAAAGACTATTATGTCTAATTATATGGAAGATTATGTTATCGACACTGCTGGTGAATTGGTAAAATATTTATACAATCCACGCAAGCAAATTCCGGCTAACTATAAAGATGGAATACCAATAATTGAATCGAAATTTATAGCGCCGAAATTGGTTGCCGTAAAAAACAAAAGCGGAAAATGGGAAATACATCAATTTTAACCTTAAAAAATATTTATTATGGCACTAAATTTTAATCAATACGCAAAAGAAGGCAACGCATTTTTAAAAGATTATGCGAAAGAATTGAATATGCCTGACGATACGGATAAAGCGGGAAGAATACTGTCTTCAATTTTGCATGGATTGCGTGAGGTAATCACTATAGAAGAATCATTGCAGTTAATCTCCCAATTTCCAATGTTCTTAAAAGCAGTTTATGTAAACAGATGGACGACACGCAAAAAGAAAAAAGTTAAAAGCTTGGTCGAATTTATCGATTTAATTAGAGAATTGGATGGGGTAACTTCCTTATTCGATTTCGAATCCGATGAAATTGCAGAAAATCACATCAATTCAACATTTATAAAGTTACGCAAGTATGTTTCATTGGGTGAATTAGAAGACATTAGAACGGTGCTTCCCAAAGACCTTAAATCTATTGTCTATCATAATCTAATGTTTTGATAAACTTAAAAAAATAAAATTATGGTTAACATTGTGCAATCCTATAAAGAAATGGAAATTGATATAGGTGAAATAGGTTTAAGAGGAAATTTAAGACTTGCCGACAACTCCAAGGGTATCATATTATTTTCTCATGGAAGCGGAAGCAGTAGGTTGAGTGTCAGAAATAATTATGTTGCAAGTTTATTGGTTGAACAAGGTTTTTCCAGTTTGCTTTTTGATTTGCTGACGGCCAAAGAAGATATGATTTATGAGAATCGGTTTGATATCGAATTGCTTACGGAAAGGCTGGTAAAAGTCACAAATTGGGTAATAAAATATGGGAAAACAAAAGAAATGCCTATCGGATATTTTGGTGCCAGTACAGGTGCCGCTTCTGCCTTAAGCGCGGCTGCCAAAATGGGGAAAAGCATAAAAGCAATTGTTTCAAGAGGCGGCCGCCCCGATTTGGCCTTGCCAATTTTAAAAGACATAAAAATTCCCACACTGCTAATTGTTGGTGGAAATGACGAAGTGGTTATTGAATTAAATAAAAAAGCAAAAACGGCAATTGAAGGGGTATGTGAACTAAAAATTATTGAAGGTGCCACGCATTTATTTTCAGAAGAGGGAAAATTGGAAATTGTGTCCAAACTTACAGCAGAATGGTTCGATAAATATTTGAAAAAATAGTTAAAATAAAGTGTGATGTTTACAAATAGGGAAGAAGCGGCCGATTTCCTTGTCGAGAAATTAAAGGATTACAAAGGAAACAAAGATGCTGTTATAGTTGCAATTCCGAGAGGTGGCGTTCCCATTGGATACGAAATAGCCAAGAAATTAGAAGCGCCTTTGGAAATTGTGCTTTCAAAAAAAATAGGTCATCCATCTAACAAAGAATATGCAATTGGTGCCGTAACTTTAAAAAACAGTATTTTAAGTGATGCGGCTTTGGAAGTTTCACAAGAATATATTCTTAACGAAACCGAACAAATCAGGGACTTGCTAAAAGTACGCCTTGAGTGGTATTATGGTGATAAAAAACCATTAGAGCTTAACAATAAAATTGTTATTTTGGTTGATGATGGCATCGCCACAGGAAATACGATGATTTCCTGCATTCAACTTATTCAAATGCAAAAACCGTCAAAAATTATTGTGGCTTTGCCGGTGGCGCCTCCTTCTTCATTTAAAAAAATAAGAAAAATGGATGAGGTTGATGAAGCAATTTGTTTGTCATTACCAATAAATTTCCGGGCAGTTGGACAATTTTATGAAGAATTTAATCAGGTAAATGATAATGAAGTCATAGAATTGTTGAAAAAGGCGAACGAAAATTTTAGTTTAAAAAAATTAAAATGATTTAACATTGTTTTGGAAACCGCATTATCTGTAAATTCCTCAAAAGCTTTTTGATTCAATAAATGATATTTCCGCGGATGCTAAAAAGCATAGAAACGCATTTAAACATTCGAACTCAACCCACAACCCACAACCCACAACTCACAACCCACAACCCACAACCCACAACTTACAATTAACAACTCTTTCCTAAATGGCTCTTTATAAATAGGGCTTCATTTCATTTTTGCGTTTTCGAAGTTGCTTTTCCACATCACGGATGGTTTCGTCCGTGGCAGCCTCAAAGCTTTCTTCATTAGATACAGCAAAAATCCTTGGACCTGGCAAACTTAATCTGATTTCACAAATTTTTCCTTTTCCTTTTGTGTCGGGTTCTAATTTATAAAACACATCGGCTTTAATCAGCCATTCATATTTTTCGGCCATTTTAAGAAGTTTTCTTATGGCGAATGATTCCACAATATCACTTTTGGGCACTTGTACAAATTGAATTCTAATTTCCATTATATAAATTTTTGAATTGTAAATAAGATGACAGTTAAAGTTATTCAATACAGTTCCAATTGCCTATGATATATATCAGATACAGTAATTCCAAAACTAAATTTAGTTGAAATAAAGTTGGCCTAGCGTCTTATTAAAATTTACAGATTGGCAATAACCTTTTTAAGTTTATCGCCAATTTCTAATGCAATTGGAGCTAAAGAAGCATTTACAACGGCTTGCATGGAAACAATCGGATTTATGGCGGAGACTTCAATAATTCCCGGATCTTTTTCTTGGACAATCACGTTGCATGGAAGCATTGTTCCAATTTTATCTTCGGCCTTTAAAGCTTTGTAGGCGAAAGGCGCATTGCAGGCTCCTAAAATTCTGTAATTGTAAAAATCTACATCCAACTTTTTCTTTAAGGTGGTTTTTATGTCTATTTCCGTAAGTACGCCAAATCCTTCTTTTTTAAGTTCGGCAGTTACTTTTTCTATGGCTTCCTGAAACGTGATGTTGTTTAATATTGTTGAATAATAATAGTCCATTTTATAATTTTTTTTGAATTTATAATTATTTTTAGCGATTCAGTAAGATACTACAATTATTTATTTGTAAATGTAAAAATTGTTACACAGGACTTTAACTAATTGTTTTTGAATGGATTGTGGTTTTGAGCTGATTCGTAATTTTTTCGAAAAAAAAGGAATAGGAGTATCTGTAAATAGAAACAGGAAGCTTTGGCTTCCTGTTTCCTGAAGAGGTTGAGATTTTACTTTTACGTTTTACTAATTTTTTACACCACCTTATTTCTAAGACAACATTAAAACGAGTTAACATCGAAAAAAATTCTGAAACTCTCCATTCAATCAACATTATTTTTCAATAATGAAGACCTGTTTTTAGAAGAAGCAGGAAGTTTTAAGTTCCTGCTTCCTGAAGAGATTGAGATTGTGTTTTAATTAACAACTAATTATTAAATCACTATATTTCTAAAACAATACTAAACTAGTTTTAATTATACAATCTCCTAAACCCTTCATTTTGATCTGCATTATTTTGCAATAATAGAGACCTCTTTTAGATAGAAACAGGAAGATGAAACCTCCTGTTTTATCTTGAAGAAATTAAGTTGTTATCGATAACTCTTATTCAATTTCTTATGTCATCTTATTCCTAAGACAAAACTAAAATTAACTTTAGTTAGGACATCTTAAACTCTTCAAAATAGATCATATTGCTATGCAAAATGCAAATTTACATACGTGGGGAAATTTTTTGATTCTACAAAAATCAATGAACTTTTAATCTTGATGTAAAAATAGTGCCAAAAGATAGCGCTTAAAATGATATTCATCAATTTGGTATATGATTGTTCTCAGTTTTTGAAAATTTTTATTTATTCTGAATCAATTTATTTTCATTCGAACATCACTATTCCATAACCCATATTTAATAAGAACAAGCCAAGAAAAAAAAGCATCATATACAAAACCTGCACAAATTTAATATTGAGATAATCCAGCCATAAAACGGTTCGTTTTGGGAAAATAAATAACGACAGTCCTATAAATAGTGCTATCCAGCCTATAATTGTGATAATTAACCGCCAATCGTCTTCCCAAATATTATGAAATAAAACATTAAGCAATCCAATAACAATAGCTACAAAAGAAATTACAATCACAAATTTTTGGTCCTCTAAATCTTTAATGACTTGTACAATTCTTTTTGGGTTAAAGCTTAATATCAGAAAAAAGATAATTAAATACCATCCCCAAAATTTGGCTAAAAAAATAGATATTTCACTCATGTTTGCAGTATTTGATTGTTATTCGTGTAAAACTAAAAACGGAATTTCAGTGTGATAACTAATCTCTTCTACAGCGGGCCTAAATAAAATACGTTGAAAAAGATTAAGGCTTTTGGCAATCATAATAATCATGTCAATATCTCTGCTTTCAACAAAACTTTGCACCCCGTCTTCAATTTTTTTATTGGTAATTCTATGAAAGCTATGTTTTTCTTCTGCAAAGAAATTGGCTAAAAACTCTTTATTTTCCAGCTGAAAATCGGTGGTTTCTTCATCTTTTTTAACAATCTGCACAATTCTCAAATAGGAACCATACATTTTTGTAAATTCTAAAATGTCGTTCAAAATTTTTGTTGGATAAAAAAGTTGATAATCTGTTGGAAAAGCAATTTCTTTAATGTCTTTAAACTTCGCATTTTCAGGAACTATGAGCACCGGACATTTTACCCGGGTAATTAAATCACCGGTATTGCTGCCAATCATAACTTTTTTTAACCCTGTTGCCCCTTTTGTTCCCATGACAATGAGATCTATTTCTTTTTCAACAACATGACTTCTAACAGCGTCAATAAAATAATCATAATTGTTAAGCGTGTAAAATTTGTGCTTTGGATTTGGGGGTAATAGATTAATTTCTTTAATCAATTTTTTTAAATTGGTTTTGGCTTGTTTTAATACAGTTTTGTCAATTACTTCAATAGACGGCAGCGGCATTAGTGGAGATTCACCACTGGCGTAGTTATAAATTAAAGTGACATGCAATAAATAGAAATCACAAGTGGTGTCTTTAAAAAACGCTAAGGCGTATTTTATGGCGTTCCATGAGTTTTCTGAAAAATCTGTGGGAATTAAAATTTTTTTCATTTGATCTTTTGAATTATTGTTGCACCTAAAATTAGGCTCTAAAATTTTATTGTAAAATGATATATATCAATTAATCAGTTGAAAAGTAGGAAAGCTTGCCTGCCTGCCGGACGGTCCTGCCGGCAAAGTCATTAAGTTAAGGATATTTGTCATTCCGACAAAGGAGGAATCACATCAAATAGTTTAGCATAATAAGATTTCTCGTACCTCGGAATGATAAAAAAAAGACGCCAAAGTCGCAACTTAATGACATTGAACCTGCCGGAGGTAGGTTGAAAGTTAAAAAACAAGGCAATAGGCAATAGGAATTAGCCAATTGAAAATTAAAAGTTTAACAATAGTCTTTTATCTTTTTTCTATATTCTTTTAGCTGGTTATTAACAGCAGTTTTAAGTTAATACACTTTTTTTAACTTTTCAATATTAAGAATTTTAATACTTCTTCCCTCTATTTCGATAAGACCGTCTCTTTTAAAATCTGATAGCGTCCTGATAAAAGTTTCGGTTGCGATGCCGGCAATGCCGGCAAGATCAGTTCTTGATATTTTTGGATTTTCGTTGTGTGCATTTTTCATTTTTTCTGAAAATTGCAAAAGTGTATTTGCTGTTTTTTTTCGAACGGAACTATAGGCCATTTGCAGCAATTGATCTTTAATTCCCGACACGCTTTCTGTTAGGTGATCAATCAAATCGAAGGTGACTTCTGGATTTTTTTGTAAGATACATTTGAATTCGCTTTTTAACATCCGTAAAACTTTAACGTCTTCAATGGCGGCGGCCGATTCCTGGTAGGCGAGATTGTTTGCGAAGGACGTAAAACCAAAAAAATCATCCTCTTTGTGCAATCCAGTGACTAATTCTTTGCCCTGTTCATCAATTTTAAATGTTTTTACGATGCCTTCACTTATTAAAAACACGAAATTGGAATTGTCGCCTTCATTGTAGATAATTTCACAGGGGATAAAGGAGAATTCTTCCACATTGTCCACAAAAAAATTTTTAAGGTGGTCTAGTGTTTTTAGCTCATTTTCTGAATAATAAAGTTCAGTGCTTCCAATGTTACTCATATTTTCTTGATAAATGGCAACTCTGGCCAACCTGCTTTCAATGGCGCTAAAAAGTTCTGATTCGTCAAAAGGTTTGGTGATATAATCATCGGCACCCAAATCCATTCCTTTGCGGATATCTTTATGCTCTGTTTTTGCCGATAAAAAAATAAATGGAATATGTTTGGTGTCAGGTTCTTTGGAAAGTATTTGAAGCACGCCGTAGCCATTTAATTCAGGCATCATCACATCGCAGAGAATCATATCTGGAAGCTGTTTTTTAGCTTCGGCAACGCCAATTTTGCCGTTTGATGCCGTAAATACTTTATAATTTGCCAATTCTAAAAGTTCGGCAGTATTTTCTCTAACTATTGCATCATCTTCTATTAATAAGATTTTTTTCATAATTCTTTATTTATCGGTAATTCAACAAAAAATACAGAACCTTTATTCTCTTTGCTTGTAAAACGAATAGTTCCGCCAATATTTTCTATATGCGCTTTAACAATGTTTAATCCTATACCCGTTCCTTGAATATTCAACACATTTTCTGCCCTAAAATAGCGATTAAATATGAATTTTTGATCCTTTTCGGGGATGCCAATCCCTTCATCGGTAATTTTAAAAATAAGATTATTGTCTTTTTTTGAAATTTCTAAATTAATTTCGGTGTTCTCAGGCGAATACCTTATGGCATTATAGATGATGTTATTTAAGGAGAGCGTTAAAATTTTTTCATCCTGACACAGCATATCTTCCGATGTGTTTTGTAAAACGTTAATATGCTGTCCGCTTTTTAAAAGCATATTGGCATTGTAAACCACCTCATTAATCACTTTGTTTAAATTAAATACTTTAAATTTATAATTTTCATTGCTCGAGTCTATTCGTTCTATGGAGATAAAATCATTTAAAACATTATTGAGATATTGTACTTTTTCCGTGATTGTTCTTAAATGTTTGTCTCTTTTTTCCTGTTGTTCAGTTAATTGGTATTTTTCCAGTAAAATTGTGGAGGTTAAAATACCGCTTAAAGGTGTTTTAAATTCATGGGAAACCAGCAATAAAAATTTAGACTTTAATTCATTAAGTTCCCTTTCTTTTTTTAAGGCTTCATTAATTTTACTTTCTATTTTAATCCTTCTTTTTAATTCATTTTTATCTTGTGACTCCGAAGAGGGTTCTTCGTCCTATCGCCACAGAATCGGTGCTCGTCGTAGCGAGTCTGCCCAAGGTATAATACCCCATCGCCGGAATTAATTCAGACTGTCGTGGTTGACCCAG
>DAIQBF010000006.1:0-9950 GCA_036781305.1 Lutibacter sp. | reverse complement strand
TAATTTTACTTTCTATTTTAATCCTTCTTTTTAATTCATTTTTATAATTTTTATTAGCGTCTTTTAGTTTTTTGATAGTATTTTCCAATTCAGCAGTTCCTGTTTTAATTTTTTCCGTAAGATCAACGGCTAAAGAATCTATTTTTTTTTCATTTTCGCTTCTAATGGTCATATCAATAATTAGCGCCATTACGTACTCTTTTTCATAAATGTTAAAAGGGTTTAATGAAATTTCGAGCGGAAACTCTTTATTTTGTTTTGTTAAACCAAACAAATACAGGCCACGAGTATTTCTTTTGCTCTTCATCCTGCTTGTAAAATAAACAAATTGATTTTTATGGGTGGTTCGGTATCTTAATGGAATTAGGATATTTAAAGACTGGTTTTTTAATTCCCCTTTATTATAGCCAAACATTTTTTCAGAGGGGTAATTTGCGGCAATAATATTTTGTTTTTTATCGACAATAATAACCCCTTCAGGAATGGCTTCAAAAAGAATATTGAAGATCTCTTGATTTTGATAAAACATCGTATTTTTATTGATTTTGAACAAAATTAATTTTAGCTAAAAGGTAGTGAAAAAACAAATACATTCCATAAAAAAACGGGATATTTCAAATTTAGTAAATTCTTTTGGCAAATATTTCAATTTCCACCCAAACCTTATCAATATCATTCAATAATACATTTTTAATTAATATCTTTATTGCAAGAAAATGATGATGCAATTGGTTAAAATGTAAAATACTGATACGATTACAGAATGCGGTTTTTTGAAAAAAATGATTGGATATCCATTCAGATTCATCAATCAATAAATAAATTGATCATTAAGTTATAATTTATCAATTCTCAATACTAAATACTCAAATCTAATTAATATGTTAACGTTTAAAAATTTTAATATTGCCGATTGGTTTTCATTTTATAGAATTGCTGCCGCACCTTTTTTATTGATTATTTTATGGGTTGGGAATCGAGAACTTTTTACTTGGCTTTTGTTGGTGAGTTATTCAACAGACGCGATTGATGGGTTTTTAGCGCGAAAGTTAAAAATAACAAGCGCAAGAGGCTCGCAATTGGATTCTTTTGGTGACCAAATTACTTTTATAGTAGGGTTAATAGGTGTTTTAATTTACGAATATGATTTTGTAAAAACGCATGCATTTTTTATAATGCTGGTTTTGGCGGTTTATATTTTTCAAATGATTTTAGCATTTCTAAAATATAGAAAAGCAACTGCTTTTCATACATACTTAGCTAAATCATCAGCAATAATACAGGCGTTTTTTATACTTTGGCTGTTGTTTTTTAATCCAATTTATTGGTTGTTTTATGTAATGATTATTTTGGGTTTGTTGGAAACTTTTGAAGAGATTGCCCTTATTTTTATGTACGACAGTTGGGTTGCCGGAGTGAGAGGTATTTATTGGGCGCTTAGGGATAAAAGGAGATTAAAAAAGCATATTAAAACAAACCAATAGGCTTCGGCATGCGTTCGTATTCATTTTTTACCATTATACTTCTATGTTTGGCAATATTGCTTGTGGATACGCTGTCATTTTATTGGCTGCAATCCGTAACCATATTATTGCAATCGGTATTTTTGCAAAACTTAATCAACTTTGTTTTTTGGGTCTTCACCATCGGGCTAATAGCGTCAATTATTTTGTTGAGAATTCGGCTTGAGCGAATGCATCCTTATAAAAAACAGTTGCTGATAACTTCATTTTACGGCCTTACGGTGTCTTCTTTTATTCCTAAATTAATTTTTGTGATTGTAATCTCTGTCCTTTATTTTACCAACTATGTTTTTTCCGAGGAAGAATCTTTAATTGTAATTCCTTTGATCGCTTTATTTTCAGGGTTTTTACCTTTTTTTGTAATTCTTCACAGTATTTTTAGGACACTTTACCGATTTAAAATTTATCGCATAAAAATTAATGTTGAAGACTTGCCTTCATCTTTTGAAGGCTTGCGCATTGTTCATATTTCCGACCTTCACCTTGGAAGTTTCAGGAAACGCTATCATATTTTAGATCGTGCAGTTAAAATAATGAACCATTTAGCGCCCGATTTTATTTTTTTTACCGGTGATTTGGTTAATAACCATGCTTGGGAATTGAAAGGCTGGCAAACGGTATTGAAAAAATTAAACGCTAAAATTGGCAAATATGCGGTTTTAGGAAATCATGACTATGGAGATTACAGCGATTGGAAATCGGAAGAAAGGAAACGGGCCAATTTTGAAACTATCAAATATTTTTACAAAAAAATTAATTTCAAATTATTGCTGAATGAAGCCGTAAGCATAGAAAAAGATGGTCAAAAAATTGCCATTGTGGGCGTGGAAAATTGGGGAAATCCGCCGTTTAAACAATATGGCGATTTAAAAAAGGCTTTAAAAAGTGTGGCCGATATTCCTTTTAAAATGTTGCTTTCCCACGATCCTTCGCACTGGAATGAAGAAGTTACCGATAAAACAAACATTGCACTCACGCTTTCCGGACATACCCACGGCATGCAGGCTGGAATTAACATCAAAAGCAAAAATTGGAGTCCCATCCAGTATAAATATAAACAATGGGCCGGTTTGTATAAAAATTTAAACCAATACTTATATGTGACCCGAGGTTTGGGTTGGATGGGATTTCCTGGAAGATTGGGAATGCGCCCAGAAATTACACTGATTGAGCTTTACAAAAAAATAAAATAATTTTGTGGATACTATTAATTTCTCTTGTTACCAGTATTCCTTCTGCTGGTGTTGCTTCTGTAGCTATTATTGTTATGGTATCTTTTTATGTCATCATCAAAATAATTATTAATTCTAACACGATGACTTCGCCTAAAATCGATATGGTTAAATCTTGAAGGTAAAACATTGGTGCTTACCCAAATACCATTATTTAAATAGAGGTAAGTTCTTAGCGAAAAGTCATAATAAATGTCGTGTTCGGGAAAATAGATGTAGCGCACCACTTCGGCTCGGTTGGGATAAAACCAGGGTGGAGGAGGCGTTCCTACTCTTGAAGTGATCAGTACAGGTCCACAACTTTCTAATGATAAAGCAAAGGAAAACATCAGTGCAAAAGTTAAAAAAGCGAATCTTTTCATAATCGTAGCATTTAATTAAATCAATTTACAAAGAAGCAAAATCGGCAGAAATGATATCTATCAACCCTGAGGCTTAAAATGCAGTTAATTATTCTTTTCGGCTTCTTTAAGTTTTTGTCGCTCTAACTTTTTAAAATAACCTCTGAAAAAAAAGTTGTGTTTTAAGGCTTCCAGATTTTCGTTTAAGCGAACGCTTCCCTCTCTAATATTTTTCATTGTTTCATCAATATTATTGACCAAAATAGTATCGTTGACCACATAATTAAGGGTGCCTTTTCCATTTTTAACTTGAAGCACCACATTGTTTAAATTGGCAATTACAGAATCAATGCCGAGGCTCGATTTTTCTATATTATCAATAATCGATTTCATTTTACTTGCGGAAACGGTATCGCTTAACAATACAGCGGCCATGCTTTCGTCATAATTAATGGCGGTGATAATTTTTTTTAATTCACTAACTGTTGCGGAAGCACTTGCGCTCGCCGTTTTTAAATTTACGACGGTTTGTTTTACGTCGGAAGCCATTTCTTCACTTTTAATTAGCATGCCAATGGTGCCTTTTCCCTCTTTAATGGCCGTGGTAATTTTCAATAAATCGGAAGTTAACTTGGCTGCATTGTCATTGGTGGTATTCAGGGTCTCAAGCATATCTGTGGTAGATGTTTTATCGTATGAACTAATGGTGTCTCCAGGTTGTAAAGCTACAGAAACCTCTTTTCCGGGCACAATATTTATTACCATGCTTCCAACCAAACCATCAGAACCAATAGCGGCAACGGCATTTTTCTTCATATGCTTAAGCATTTTATCTTCAATAACCATGTCAACACAAATAGTGCTGTCATTAATCATCACAATATTTTTCACAGTTCCAATATTTATGCCTGAAAACCGTACATTATTACCTAATATTAAGCCGCTTACATTATTAAATACGGCGCTTATCCTAAAGGTATTGCCAAAAAGATTTTGCTTATTGCCAATTAAATAAAGGGCAATTACTAAAATAATTGTGGTTATGAAAATAAACAATCCGAGACTAAATTTTTGTGTGTTTGATGTTTTCATATGTGAAAAATTATTTGTTTTTTATATGTCATATGGAATTCGCATATATTCATTGGTGTTTTATCCTGTTTCCGTATTGCTCATTTCATAATGAGTTGTTATTTAAAAAATGCTTGAATTTTTTTGTCTTTATTAGTGGACAATTCATGAAAAGTTCCTTCTGTATAATTAATTCCGTCAATCAATAAAATCATTCTGTTTGAAATTACCCTTGCACAATCAACATCGTGCGTAATGATAAGTGATGAGGTCTTATAATTTTGCTGAATATCTCTCATTAATTGTATGATTTCTTTAGCGGTTATTGGGTCGAGCCCAGTTGTTGGTTCATCATAAATGATAATTTTTGGTTTTAGTATAATCGCCCTCGCAAGCGCGATCCTTCTTTTCATTCCGCCTGAAAGTTCCTCGGGCATTAAATCTATGGCTTCTGTTAGCCCAACACTTTCCAAGGCCTCAAGCACCAATTTAAGGGATTCTTCTTCAGTTTTGTTTTGTTGGCGCATAGGAAATTCTAAATTTTCCCGAACGGTCATGGAATCGTACAAGGCACTTCCCTGAAAAAGAAATCCCAATTCTGTACGCAATTCATTGAATTCTTTTTGTGTCAGTTTGCTGATATCTTTGCCCATAATTTCTATAGCGCCTTCGTCGGGTTGTATTAAACCAACCAAACATTTTATCATCACTGATTTTCCGGAACCGGATTTCCCCATCAACACCAAATTTTCGCCTTCAAACAATTCCAACGTAAATCCGTTTAGCACGTGATTGTCCCCAAAGCTTTTCTTTAAATTTTTGATGCTTAAAATGGGCACTATGTCTTTTGTTTTTTCCATACCTAGAATTCAAAGAAAATATCGCTTACAAAAACAGCTATAAAGTCGATAATGAATAAAAGCATTGATGTGTAAACCACGGCCGAATTTGAAGCTTCTCCAACGCCAACGGTTCCTTTGGTACAATTATATCCTTTATAACTTCCCACCAAGCCAATGGCAAAGCCAAAGAAAAATGATTTAACTGTGGCAGGAAGAATATCTGAAAATTTGATGGCATCAAAAACCTTGTTAAAATATAGTTGAAAGGATACATCGCCTTTTAAGTTTTCCACTAGTGCAGAGCCAAAAAGGGCAATGGCATCTCCAAAAATAATAAGCAACGGAATCATTAAAGTAGCCGCCATAATGCGGGTTACCACTAAATATTTAAAGGGATTTGTGCCGGAAACTTCCATGGCGTCAATTTGTTCGGTAACGCGCATAGAACCCAATTCGGCACCAATTCCCGAACTTATTTTTCCCGCGCAAATAAGCGCAATAATCACCGGACCAATTTCCCGCACTATGGAAATACTCACCATGGAAGGCATCCAGGATTGTGCGCCAAACTCCATCAATGTTGGCCTGGATTGTAAGGTAAATACCAATCCCAAAATAAAACCGGTAATGCCCACCAAAAACAGCGACCGATTGCCCATATTGTAACATTGCCGCAATAATTCTTTAAATTCAAACGGTCTCGTGAACAATTCTTTAAAAAAACGACCTGCAAAATAAGACATCGCTCCAATTTCAGTAAAAAAGCTTTTGAATTTCTTTCCAATTTGCGATGTTGTAATCATTTTATTTATGATCTAGGAATTTTGCTGGCATAAAGTTATTGCTGTTTTCTTTGGCATAAAATGATTTATATCAATATTACAGCTCAAAAAATGAAAATGATGGAAAGTTTCTTTTAGAAATTAAATAATTTTTGAAATAACGCAATAGTTTGATATTTATCATCATAAGTTAAAATGGCAGTTTTTAACTTTACGGATGAATATATAAACAGTCAAGGAAATAAGTATTGAGAACCATTAATTTATAAGCCATGAAAACCAAAGAACCATTGCGCAAAGAAACCAATTTCGAAGAATTTTATAAAAAAAGCTCAGCAGTTTTGCCAAGTTTGAAAAAGTTCGCTGCCTCAAAATTAAAATTGGCCGAAAAGGAAGGCTTAATTGATAATGGATTTTACGATGTCAATGGGATTTTAGATGAAGTGTTTATGGAAGTTTTTAAAATATACACCTATAATATCGATGAAAAACACTTGCGTCAAACTCTTTTTTTAAAAACCATCCAAAAAATAAATCATAAAATAGAAAAGGAAAATCAATTTTCCGAGGATTTAAATATCGACACAATTTTAAGAGATGAGTTGAATTTAATGAAAGAAGATTATTCTGTGGAAGCAGACGGAGATTACATTTTTGATGAGGATCTTGATGACATTTCCTACAAACAAAACAGTTTTACGCCCGCCCAATTTATTTTAGACCAGCCAATGGAACTGGAAATTACAGGAAAATTGGAAATGAGTGATGCTTCATTATTTTCCGACCGAAACAGAATTTTATTTGGGGTCTCATTTTATACCTTGCCGCCAATCAGCAAAAATATTATTGAATTGTATGTTTTTGGAAATCAGGATATTCTAGAAATATCAGAGACTTTGAAAGTGAGTGAAGAAAAAACCAGAAAGGTGATTGACAGGGTTAAAGAAAGGCTGGGAAGATTATAACAGATTGGATTCTTTTATTAAGAAAATTGGTTAAGGACATGACAAAAAGCAAAACAGCTTGTTTTCCAAAGATTTAAGCCCTGTTAAAAGGAATCTTGATAAGCAATCTAATCCGTATTTAAAACATAGTTGATTGTCTTTATTTTGCATAAAACTGTTATAAATAAACAAATAGGCTTGACCCTTATCAGATTGAATTCTCCTTTAAAATGCCCTTGCAAAACTTCCTTAGAAAAATTATTTGATTATAATTCTTTAATGTAATGATTATCAGTTTTTTATCATGTACTAAAATCTAATTTACTTAATCGATATAATTTACCTGAATTGATTAATTTTTTATATTTTTGTTGTACAACGAAACGGAATATTTCTAATTCCCTAGTTCTAATTGATTCTTAACTAAATTAAAATAATCTGACTTATTCTTTACTAGAGAGTAATGATTTCCTTGTTCTACCACTTCTCCATTCTTTAAAACGATTATTTGATCAGCGTTTTTTACAGTTGATAATCTATGCGCGATAATAATTACCGTTTTTCCTTTAAAAAACTCTTGCAGATTATCATGTATGATTTTCTCATTTTCAGCGTCCAAAGCACTTGTAGCTTCATCAAAGAAAATATAATGAGGGTTTTTATAAACAGCTCTGGCAATCAATATTCTTTGCTGTTGCCCTCCTGATAAACCATTGCCAGCAGCACCGATTTTGGTGTTGTATTTTAAGGGTAGAGAATCAATAAATGTTTCAATGTTTGCTATTTTAATGGCTTTTTCCAATCGCCTTTTGTCAATTTCCGTATCACCTGTAACAATGTTTCTTTCAATAGTATCAGAAAATATATACCCATCTTGCATTACAACGCCACAATTCTCTCGAATACTTTTAGGTGATAAATCCAAAATATTGTTATGGTCATAATAAATTTTTCCTTGGGTAGGATTGTAAAAACGTAGCAATAATTTCATTAATGTAGTCTTTCCACTCCCACTAGCACCTACAATAGCCGTGATTTTACCTTCAGGAATGAACATATTAATGTGTTTCAATACAAAAGGTGATTTAGGACCCTCATATTGGAAACTTAAGTTTTGGAAACGAATACCTTTTTTGATGCCATTTTTTTGGAAATTAGTTTCTGCAAAAATTGGTTTTTGATTTTCCTGCTCCTCTGTTTCATGATTCTGAACTTCATTTAATCGTTCCAAACTCAGTTTTGCATCTTGCAACGATCGGAAAAAATTGACCAGTTGGTTCACGGGCGAATTCATCTGTCCAATGATGTAAGAAACACTTAATAAGGCTCCCAAGGTCATATGCCCTTGTACGACGTAGGTTGCCGCTAAAAAGGTGACGAGAATATTTTTTAACTGGTTTAGAAAATTAAAACCGGAAAGTTGTACTTGATCTAATTTTAAAACTCTGATATTGAGCTTAAAGAGTTTTTGTTGAATGTGTTCCCATTCGTGACGTTTAAAATCCTCAAATTGATTGAGTTTCATTTCGGTTACCCCGTTGAGCATTTCGTAAATGGACTCTTGATTTTCGCTTCGTTGTTGAAAACGATGGTAGTCCAAAACTTTTCTTTTCTTTAGCCAAAAAAAAGACCAACTAATCGATAATACCGTTAGAGTAAAGTATGTCAATAGAATCTTAAAGTCATAATACCATAATACGCCAAAAAAGACCAAAAAGGTAATGATAGAAAAAAAAGTGGTCAAACTCTGTGAGGTCAAAAACTGCTCTATTCTATCATTGTCCTGAATCCGTTGTCTAAAATCCCCCATCAGTTTTGTGTCAAAAAATTTGATGGGCAATTGCAGCATTTTTTTTAGAAAATCTGAGATAATGGTGATACTAATGTGGGTGCCAACATAGAGCATGAGCCAATTACGAAAAATATCGATAATAATGGAACCAAGGAAAACCCCAAGTTGTGCTAAAAGGATAATAGAGATAAAATTAAGGTCTTTTGCATTTACGCCCTTGTCTATAAGGGCTTCTGTAAGAAATGGAAATATAAGGGTTAAACCACTGCCTGTCAACAAAAACAAGAACATATAGGTCAATTGTTTTTTATAGGGAAGGAGATATTTAAAAAGATATTTAATAGATAATATATCTTCTTTGGGTGGTTCTTTTTTATAAAACGCTTCTGTAGGATCTAAAAAGAGGACTACCCCCTTATCTCCTTCGGAAAGCCATGAATTTTTGAAATTTTCCTCGGACAGTTTTACCAAACCATGTGCCGGATCGGCAATATGAAATACCAATCGTTTAGAAAAAAGAGATTTTGAGACCTTCTTCAACAACACAAAATGGTTTTGGTTCCAGTGGAGGATGCAGGGCAAGAGTTCTTTTTCCGTTATAAGTTTTTGAAAAGAAAGTTTAGTTGAAAATGTTCTAAACCCAATTTTTTTTGAGGCCTCGCTTATACCTAATAAAGACACCCCTTCACGCGAAATAAAGGAATTTTTCCTTAAATACTCCAACGGATATTTTTTGCCATGGCTTGAAGCCACCATAGCCAAACATGCGGGTCCGCAATCCATTTGGTCTTTCTGCATTATTAATTTCATAGTTCAAATTGCAAAGGCATTCAAGAATCTTGTTTTAACTAAATGTTTTTTTCTGTCTTCATCAAAATTATGTATACAATAATCTTTTCCATAATTTTCATAGGCATGCTGAGAACAACCTCCTCCACACAATGGAAATATAGAGCATTCTAGACACAGTTTGTTGGTAAGTTTTGTTTTCATTCTTATAGAATTATTACTGTTCCAAATAATCTTTCCATTTTCTTTTAATACCCCTTCGCGATTTTTCTTGTTAAACTCTCTTGCTGTACATTTATATATATATCCGTTATAGTTGATTACAGCTTCATTAACTTTATCAGCATAACACGTAAAAGAAACAGATTTTTCTAGTTGTTTTTCAACCGTTAATCCGTGTTGAATGAATTTTCTTTTGACTTCAATCAACAACATGTCTATATCTTTACTTTTGACATCCTGCCAGACTTGATGAAATGAAAAAACCATATAATCTCTCTGTTCATTACTAAACAATAGAAAATCATCAATTATGCCACATATGTTTTTTAACGTTTCGTAAGTATAATTAATTCTTATTAATGCGAATTAAGGGTTAAAAACAATGAGAAAAAAGCAAGAAATCAATGAAGAA
>DAIQBF010000005.1:17662-28914 GCA_036781305.1 Lutibacter sp. | reverse complement strand
TGGAAATTCTCCATTAGGTTCACAATACAATTCAACACATTGTACACCCAGTTTCTCCAGTAATGGCGGAATTGCAATTCCGCCGGTCGAATTTACGGCATCGAGCACCACTTTAAAATTGGCCTTTTTTATGGCTTCGACATCCACCAATTCTAAATTTAAAACTTCATGAATGTGTTTGTTAATGTAATTTGCTTTCTTTCTGTATCTGCCTAAATCATCCACTTCCGCAAAAACAAACGCATCATTTTTGGCAATTTTCAACACTTCTTCACCTTCCAATGCATTTAAAAATTCTCCCTTATGATTCAATAGTTTTAGGGCGTTCCATTGTTTTGGATTGTGGCTCGCGGTGATAATAATACCGCCATCGGCAGCATCAAGAATAACAGCCAATTCGACTGTAGGCGTTGTGGACAGCCCTATATCGGTTACGTTTATTCCTAAGCCAACTAAAGTATTTCCCACCAAACTGCTTACCATTTTGCCAGAAACACGAGCATCTCGGCCCAAAATTACGGTAAGTTCCTTTTTATTTGTATGATTTTTAAGCCACATACCATAAGCTGCGGCAAATTTTACAGTATCAATTGGGGTCAAATTATCACTTACTTTTCCTCCTATTGTACCTCTTATTCCTGAAATTGATTTTATTAATGCCATCGAGTTTTTATAAGATTTGTGTGACTAGAAAATCAGAGATTTTTCGGTTGTAGCAAATCATTAGTTGAATGTTTGTCGGTTTATTGTTTCTTTTAAATATAAGCATAAATTTTATGAGTTGTTGTACCAAGTTTTATAAATTTTTAATGATTAATTCATTTGAACTCGATATATATGATTCTAAAAGATAAACAGCTCCAGTATCAGTATTAAAATCTAATTTAATCCATCCGATTCTCTCATCATCTCCATTTTTCAATTTAATTCCTAGATAATAATCATTGTTTGAATTAGACTTAATTGTCCAAGTTTCATCCCAAATTTCATATTTTCTTTTTTTTGAAATTACATTAGCCTTATATGGATACCATAGTTGATTCTCGGTATCACTTTTCTTTATAATATCTCCTTTTTTAAGAAACAAATATCCACTTGTTTTATCATAAAGAATTAAGTTTTTATCAATTGGAATTATACTTCCAAATTTCTCTCCTCCTGTTTGATTTATATCATCAGTTGTAAATTCAAAATATTTTAGTTCAAAATCATTTATCTTGTCTGAATCTATATCAATTAAACCTGTAATCAATTCTTTAGAATTTGGAATATCGTCTGATTCACACGAAAAGAAAATTAATCCAATCACCAATAATGCAATAGTCTTTCTCATAATATTATTACTTCTAAATTTGGCACATCACTTAATTATTAGAATAACAAAGATAATTTTATAGTTGTAATAAAACGAAAAAAGCTGTATCAAATTGATACAGCTTTTAAATATTTAAATGAAATTTGGATTATTTCCCGCCTTCCATTTTTTTCTTCAATGCGGCTAAATCGCCACCTAAATCACCAAGAGTTGTTTTTTCGGCTGATTCAGTTTTTTGCTGGGCAGCTTTTATATTTTTCTCTTCTTGTGCTTTAAAAATTGAGGTATGTGAAGCAACAACACGTCTAAACTCTTTGTTGAATTCAATAATTTTGAATTTGTCAACATCTCCTTTAGCCAATTTAGTGCCATCTTCTTTTATGATAAAACGACTTGGAACAAAAGCTTCAACACCATCTTCCAATGAAACGATTAATCCTTTATCGCTTTTATCTTTTACAGTTCCTTCGTGAATTGAATCAATTGAGAATTTCTCTTCATGGGCATCCCAAGGATTTTCATTGGTTTGTTTGTGACCTAAATTTAATTTACGTCCTTCCACATCCAATTCCAACACTTGCACTTCCAATTTATCGCCTACAGAAACAAAATCTGATGGATGTTTAATTTTCTTAGTCCAAGAAAGGTCAGAAATATAAACCAAACCGTCAATACCTTCTTCCAATTCAACAAAAACACCAAAATTTGTGTAGTTACGAACTGTTCCTGTATGAACTGAACCTACTGGATATTTTTCTGCAATATTGGTCCAAGGATCTGGGTGAAGTTGTTTAATACCCAAAGACATTTTTCTTTCTTCTCTATCCAAAGTTAACACTTGAGCTTCCACTTCGTCGCCAACAGACACAAAATCTTGGGCTGAACGTAAATGAGTTGACCAAGACATTTCAGATACATGAATCAATCCTTCAACACCTTTAGAAACTTCAATAAATGCACCGTAATCAGCAATTACAACTACTTTGCCTTTAATAGTGTCACCTACTTTAATGTTTTCGTCCAATGCTTCCCAAGGATGTTTGCTTAATTGTTTTAATCCTAATTGAATTCTGGTTTTTTCATCGTCAAAATCAAGAATCACAACATTTAATGTTTGATCTAATTCAACCACTTCACTTGGGTGATTGATTCTAGACCAAGATAAATCTGTAATATGAACCAATCCGTCAACACCACCTAAATCAACAAACACACCATAAGAAGTAATGTTTTTAACAACACCTTCCAGTACTTGTCCTTTTTCAAGTTTACCGATAATTTCTTTCTTTTGAATTTCAATATCAGCTTCAATAAGTGCTTTATGTGAAACTACAACATTTTTAAATTCATGGTTGATTTTCACCACTTTGAATTCCATTGTTTTTTCAACATATTGATCGTAATCCCTAATTGGTTTTACATCAATTTGAGAACCTGGTAAGAATGCTTCAATTCCAAAAACATCAACAATCATCCCGCCACGAGTTCTGCATTTAACGAAACCGTTAACCACTTCACCTGTTTCGTGTGCATTATTTACACGATCCCAAGCTTTAATGACTCTTGCTTTTTTGTGCGATAATACCAATTGACCGGTATTGTCTTCTCTTTTATCAACCAAAACTTCAACCTTGTCTCCAACGGCTAAATTTGGGTTATAACGAAATTCATTTAATGAAATAACACCTTCAGATTTTGAATTGATGTCAATAATTGCTTCACGGTCTGTTTTTCTTATAACAATACCTTCAATTACTTCACGTTCACTTACAATTCCCAAAGTAACATCTAATGCTTCTTCAAAGGCTTTTAAGTTTTCCGCGTCAACAGCTTCAATGCCTTCTTCGTACATGTGCCAGTCAAAATTCGCTAAAAATTCTTCCGGATTTTCTTTTTCGGCTTTTGGAGCTTCAACTTTTTCGGCTACTTTTTCCGTAACTTCTTTTTCGGCTTTTGGAGCTTCAACTTTTTCCGTAACTTCTTCAGGAGTTTCTTTTTCGGCTTTTGGTGCTTCAACTTTTTTCGTAACTTCTTTGGGAGTTTCTGTTTGGGCTTTCGCCGCTGTTTGATTTACTTCAGGAGCATCATTTTGCTCTTCAGTATTTTTTGTTTCTTCAGACATAATTGCTGATGATAATTATTTGTATCTTATTGTTACTCAGATTTTTATACGATAATAACGCAAAGAGTTGGTTTACATTATTTTTTTTCTCATCCCTTTTAAAATCTGCTCTCGTTAAAAGGAGTGCAAATTTACTTAATTTATTTTATTATAACAAAAAGAAAATGAAGCATTTAAAAATAAATTTTGTTGAAAGGTATTTTGGATTGTTGGTATTTTGCCCTTCGACTGCGCTCAGGAGGACAGATTGTTGGTGTTTTGGATTTAAAAATTTTTTTTGATTAATTTATTAACCTTTAACTATTTTTTATACTTGAGCATAAATCGTTAATTGTCAGTTGTCTAACCAAGTTTTAAAATCTTTAACGCGTTCACGGCTCACAATAATTTCTGAATCATTGAAAGAATTCAACCTCACTTTTAACCTGCTGTTTGAATAAGAGATAATGTCTTTTATGGCATTAATATTGATAAAATGTTGCCTATTTACTCTAAAAAAAGTAGTTGGATTTAACTTATCTTCCAATTGCTCCAGTGTATCTTCTATAAGGTAGGTTCTGTTGTCATTTGTATAAATATTTGTTGATTTATTTTCACTGTAAAAACATTCAATTGCATCTACGTTAATCATTTTTATATGGGGGCCTATTTTTACGGTAAATCGCGTTTTGTAGTTTTTTTTGACCGGGGAAATCAATTGTTTAATTTGTTCAATATTTAAACTGTTTTTTGAAGTGTTGGAACGCAACACTTTAAACTGATTAATTGCATTTTCAAGCTCTTCATTATCAATTGGTTTCAATAAATAATCGATGCTATTAAGTTTAAAAGCCTTCAATGCATATTCATCATAAGCCGTTGTGAAAATAATGGCACTTTTTATTTCGACTTCCTCAAAAATCTCAAACGACAATCCGTCTGAAAGTTGAATGTCTAAAAATAATAAATCGGGATGCTCATTATTTAAAAACCAATTTATAGACTCTTCAACCGAGTGTAACATCGCTATTGGTTCAATCCCAAATTCATTTAGCATTCTGCTCAATCTTCTTGCGGCCGGCTTTTCATCTTCAATAATTACTGTTTTCATTTTTTGGTATCTGGTATTTGGTATCTGGTATCTGGTATTTGGTATCTAGTAGCTGGTAACTGATATTTTTAACTTTTAACTTTCCAACTTTTAACTTTTTTTTCTACTCCCAAAATTCTCGTTTATCCTTATCCATATACTCTTTTATTTTACGATCTTCCCAATCTTTCCCTAATAAAAAACCCATTCCAAATACATTAAAAGCGTGAAATGCCAATCCTATTCCCCAAAAAATTGCTGTATTATAGGTTTGCCATTCCCACAAATCATCATACCCACCTCCATAAAACATTCTTGATATTATTAAAAATGCATTTACAATTAAATAAACTGTTAAGTGAACATAAAACCCTTTTATGGCTTTTACTTTCTTTTTGGCTTTTATATATTTTTGTTCTTCAAAATTTTTATTTTCCATGGCTTTAAAATTTACGATTATTTTCTTCATCCATTAGCTCCTTAATTTTTCGATCCTCCCAACCTTTTCCGAACAATAGATTATTTCCAAAAACGCCAAACCCATGAAATGCTATTCCAATTCCCCAACCAAGCATTGGCCACCAAAACCACAAATAGTCTGGAGCTGTCATTAAATTTATGAAAATTAAAAAAGGAATTATTAAACAATATGACAGCAAATTTGAATAAAACCCTTTTATGTTATCCACTCTTTTCTTTGCTCTAATGTATTTATCTTCTTCCGTATAATAAGTTTTCATCTTTTTGTTTTTTTATGATTATCTAATTTTGACATACACCTTATTTGTATTAAAATTTATTCCCAATACTGTTTATCTTCTTCATTCATATATTCTTGTATTTTGCGCTCTTCCCAATTTCTGCCTAATATTGGATTATAATTAAATGCTTTTAACCCTTGAAATATTAAGCCAATTCCCCAACCCATCATTGGAAACCAAAACCATTGAATGGAATTTGGCGTATATTTAAAATAAATAAAAATTAAAAAGGGAATTACAATGCAATATGCTATAAGACTTGAATAAAATCCTTTTATTTCTTCAACGCGCTCTACCGCTCTTATATATTTGTTGTTTTGTTGCACATCTGATGTTTTCATGGTTATTGTTTTTTGGGTTAACAATGGTAATTTTACAATAAATTGATTTGCGGATTTTTCAATCAGTACTTTTTTTAAGGTTATTAAATCATATCTGTCAATAATATTTCGCAATCCTATTTTGGTGCCATTTTCCATAATGGTTTTAGGACTAAAGTTATTTGAAACCACCAAATATCCATTTTCTTCGGTGATGGTTACTTTTAACGGATTTTCTTCAGAAACAACATTGTGTTTTATCGTATTTTCCAATAATAATTGTAATGACAACGGCAAAATTTTGTATTCTGGGTCACTTGCTTTTTGAGGAATTTCGAAGGTTATAGCATTTTCGAACCGCATTTTTAACAATTCCATATAGGTTTTGGCAAAATGTAATTCTTCATCCAATTCAATTAAATCCTTATTTTTTTGTTCTAAAACATACCTATAAACCTTTGACAGTTTTGTGGTAAACTTTTCAGCCAACTTCGGATTTTCACCTATTAAAGCCGCCAATACATTTAAACTATTAAACAAAAAATGTGGGTCAATTTGGCTTTTTAAAGACTCGTACTTGGCTGTTTCTGTTTTGGCAACAATTTGTTGTTCATTAACTCTTTTTTCAGTTAACGCTTTATAAAAAAAGATTGCGTGAAATACCAAACTAACTATTAAAGTTATCACTAAACCAAAGGTGTAATAGCTTTTTGCATTTGGATCGTTTAAAAAACTTTCTATCGGGTTTCCCAAAATTGCAACAAGTGTTATAAATCTTAAGAATACCAATCCAATCATTGTTAATATAACTGAACCGGACGTACCTATAATTAAACGTTTTTGTGAATGCTCTTTCCAAGTAAATTTTTTTCCTAAAAAATGATAGAAATAACCATTTATTACACTTAATACAAAGGCATACATAAAATGAATTCCAAATACTTTAACTAATTCATCAATTGGCTGATTAAAACCACCATTAAAAATGAATCGTTCAATAACAAATATTCCTATTGCTAATATTATTGAAATTTTTAATAGATATTTTATATCTGTTTTCATTTTCTATTTACTTTTTTATAACCGCAATTTAGAATTTAATTTCTAAAGTTAAATCTTGTTCTGTCACTTCAAATTTTGAACTGTCAAATTCTGGCGGACCAAAAGTCATCACATTATTTGACAAACCGTAACTTTCTTTTGGCATGCCATTTTCTTCAAAATCGATTCTGTTATTTTCATTTTCATCATGGAAACAAATAATGGCATAAATTCCCTGCGGAACATTTTCAAACACAACGGTGCTTTTACCATTTTCTACATAAGATGATTTTGAATAAATTGGTTGTTTCATAAAATTTTCCTTATTGTAAAAAGCAAATTTCACAGTTCCTCTGTCACTTAGTGCATTTACTGAAGAAACTGTAACTGAAATTCCATTTTTTATTTTTTCAGTTGATGTTTGTGCAAAAATTATTGATGAAATCAACAACGCGAGCGCTAAAATTAAATGTTGCATACTTTTCTGTTTTATGGTTAATGTTATTTTATAGATCAAAATTGGAGCGTTTTACTGAATTGTAAAATTTTTATTTCCTGAATTGTCAAATATTTTAGATGAACTGTGAAATTGACAACCTAAAACCTTAATCGGATATTTCACCCTTAATTAATAATAAAACTCTTTTAAAAAAACCCTAACATTCATCATATTATTGTATTAAAAAGTTTGTACTTTTATAAAACTTTTTATTAAAACCATTGAATTATGAAAATATACGATGATAATCACATTAAAAATGTTGCTTTTGTTGGCTCCCATAAAAGTGGTAAAACAACATTGGCCGAAACGATGCTCTTTGAAGCCGGATTAGTCAGCCGCCGTGGTAGTGTCGAGAATAAAAACACCATTTCCGACTACCACGCGATAGAACATGAAAGAGAAACTTCCGTTTTCGCCACACCGCTGCATACCGAATGGCGCAATTACAAAATAAACATTATTGACACTCCCGGATTAGATGATTATATTGGTGAAATCGCCTCTACAATGCATGTGACAGACTCCATTGTGATGGTAATTAATGCACAATACGGCGTTGAAGTTGGCACAGAAATAATTTGGGATTATATCGATCGATTTTCACATCCGACTTTATTTGTGATCAACCAAATTGACCATCCGAGTGCCGATTTTGATGAAAGCTATAAAAGCATTGTTGAATTGGTGGGTAAAAATGTGGTTAAAATTCAATATCCACTTGTTGTTGATGGCGCACAATGTATTGTTGATGTTCTTAAAATGAAAATGTACAAATTTGGACCCCAAGGCGGGAAACCGGAAAAATTAGAAATTCCTAAAGATCAAATTGAACATGCAACAGCACTTCAAAATGAACTAATTGAAAAAGCTGCCGAGAACGATGAAAATTTGATGGAACTTTATTTTGATAAAGGAACCCTTAATGAAGATGAAATGCGCGAAGGAATTAAAAAAGGGATGCTAAATAATGAATTGTTCCCAGTATTTTGCATTTCGGCGCTAAATGATATGGGCACAGGTCGTTTGATGGGATTTATCGACAATGTCGCTCCGTCTGCAGCCGATTTAAAAACCGAGCAAAGTGTTGAAGGTGTTACTTTTGAATGTAATGTTAATGCACCAACCACGCTCTTTGTGTTTAAAACAGTGTATGAACCCAACTTGGGACAAATTAGTTTCTTTAAAGTTAAATCGGGAGAAATTAAACAAAATGATAAGTTGGAAAATCCAAGAAATGGTGAAATTGAAATTTTAAACCAGCTGTATATTATGGATGGCAAAAATCGGGAACTGGTTGAAAAACTAAGCGCCGGTGATATTGGAGCTACTTTAAAACTAAAATTTACAGAAACAAATGATACGCTCAGAGCAAAAGGTTCAGGCATTACCATAAAACCAATTATTTATCCTGAAGCCAGAATAACCAAAGCCGTTAGAGCGCTTGACAAAAACGATGATGAAAAACTAAATGAAGCGCTTAAAAAGATTCATAGCCAGGACCCAACCGTTGCCGTTAAATATTCATCGGAGTTAAAACAACTTATTTTGTCCTGTCAAGGAGAATTGCATTTAGCGACCATTGACTGGATTTTACAAAATACTTATGGACTAAAAGCTGTTTTTGAACAACCGAGAATTGCCTATAGAGAAACCATACAACGTTCAGCAACCACCAGTTATAAGCACAAAAAACAATCGGGAGGTTCCGGCCAGTTTGGAGAGGTTCACATTAAAATTGAACCTTGGTTCGAAGGAATGCCAGAACCTGAAGGGTTTAACGTAAGAGGAAAAGAAGAAATTGACTTAGAATGGGGCGGAAAATTAATATTCTATAACTGTATTGTTGGAGGTGTAATTGATGCGCGTTATTTGCCTTCCGTTCTAAAAGGAATTTTAGAAGTGATGGAAGAAGGTCCTTTAACAGGATCCTATGCCAGAGACGTTCGTGTGATGCTTTTCGACGGCAAAATGCATGCTGTTGACTCTAATGACATTTCTTTTAAAATTGCCGGAGCACATGCTTTTAAAGAGGCCTTCTTAAACGCCAAACCAAAATTATTGGAACCAATAAACGAACTTTCCGTTAAGGTTCCCGAAGAATTAATGGGTAATGTCATGACCGATTTACAATCGCGCAGATCTATAATTTTAGGAATGGACAGCGAAGGCAAATACCAGACTATCAGAGCCAAAACACCATTAGCCGAAATGTATAAATATTCAACAACGTTGCGTTCCATAACGCAAGGTAGAGGAAGTTTTAGCACTAAATTTTCAAATTTTGAATTGGTGCCAACTAACGTTCAAGAAGAATTGGTGAAAAAATAATACTTATTTTACAAAAACAAAGACTCGCCTATTTAAAGCAACTAGACGAGTCTTTTAGTTAAAAAAATCAATTGATATTTATTAATTCAAATAATTTTTATAATTCTTAAAGTTTTAGATGGTAATTAAACAATGAATTTTAAAAAAATTAAATATCAATTGATTGCTAATATAGTAAATTTTTTTCTATAAAACAAAGCATTATCATTAAATATAAGTGTTTAGCTATCAAACTATGCAATTATTAATAAATTTTATTGCATTATATTCATTGAAAAAAATATATAATTCATTATTTATTCATCGCTGATAAATCCGTATCTTTGCATCATATTTTATTCCTAAAATGAGCATAAGGGAATTGTGACATAAATGAACGAATATGTGCGAATTCTCTAAAATATAAAAAGAAAATAACGTTTACTTATGAAACTAATCTTAATTACAATTGTCATATTAGCTATTGGTGTTGCAGGCTTGGCCATTAAAATTTGGGCTAAAAAAGACGGTAAATTTGCAGGAACTTGCGCTAGCCAAAATCCCCATTTAAATAAGGATGGAGAAGCCTGCGGATACTGTGGTAGATTGCCTGATCAATGTGAAAACAAATAAGATATGACCGAATATCTATTTATTGCTTTTATAGTAATTTTTTGTATTCAGTTTATTTACTACATTTTCATTTTCGGCGCTTTTTCTTTTTATAAAATAAAACCATCCGAAAATAATTTCAATCTGCCGGTTTCAGTTATTATTTGCGCCAAAAATGAGGCGAAAAATTTAACTGAAAATTTACCGCATTACCTAAAACAAAATTACGGGAACTTTGAGTTGGTTTTAATTAATGATTGTTCTCATGACCGCACTTTAAAAGTGATGGAGCATTTTAAAAAGGAAGCTTCAATCCCCATAAAAATTGTAAATATTGTAGCAAATGAGCAATTTTGGGGAAGTAAAAAATATGCGCTTACTTTAGGCATTAAAGCTGCTTCTTTTGAGCATTTATTGTTTACGGATGCCGACTGTATTCCCGTTTCTGAAAGTTGGATTACCGAAATGGTCAATAATTTCAGCAATGAACATCAAATTGTATTGGGCTATGGCGCTTATAAGAAAATAAAAAAATCATGGCTAAATAAACTTATTCGGTTCGAAAGCATTTTAACCGCCATCCAGTATTTTAGCTATGCAAAAATTGGAATTCCCTACATGGGCGTCGGCCGAAATTTAGCCTATACAAAATCTGTTTTTTTTAACGTGAATGGTTTTGCAAATTATATGCATATTAAATCGGGTGATGATGATTTATTTATAAACCAAGTGGCGACAAAAAAAAATACGGCCATTTCCTGTTCCCAAAACAGCTTTACGGAATCCATTCCAAAAACAAACTTTAAAGACTGGATTCTTCAAAAGAGAAGACATATTTCAACTGCTTCTTTATACAAACCTGCACATAAATTTTTATTGGGCTTGTTTTTCAGTTCCCAATTGTTATTTTGGATTTTAGGTACTGTCCTTTTGTGTTTGCTTTATAATTGGCAGCTTGTTTCGATTTTAATTTTTACCAGATTCCTGTTTTTATATTTAGTTATTGGCTATTCAGCAAAAAAATTAAATGAAAGGGATTTAATTCTGCTGACTCCTTTTTTCGAAATATTTTTAATTTTGATTCAAATGTTTATCTTTATAAAAAATATGATTTCAAAACCTACACATTGGTAAAAAAAAACAATGATTTAGTTGATTTAATTGAAAAAGCAAGAAAAAAAGAACAAAAGGCTTTTAATAAAT
>DAIQBF010000005.1:0-17652 GCA_036781305.1 Lutibacter sp. | reverse complement strand
GAAGACATTACCATAAAAACTTTTTCAAAAGCATTTGATAAAATTGACCTATACAACGAAAACTACAATTTTAAAACATGGCTGATTTCAATTTCAAAAAATATTTTTTTGGATCATTTAAGAAAACAACGCACAGAAACCATTTCAATTGACAAAAAGGAATCTGAAGCCTATAAAATTTTTGATGAAAGTCCAACAGCCGAAGACCAATTAATTATCGATCAGAATTTAGCGCAATTGCTAAACTATTTGAAGTTGCTAAAACCACATTATCAAGAAATTATAAATCTGCGCTATTTTAGGGAAATGAGTTATAAAGAAATGGCTGAAGTTTTAAATGAACCGATGGGCAACATCAAAATAAAGCTATCACGAGCAAAAAAGTTATTGGCTGAAATCATTAAAAAATCGGCAGAAAGTTGATTTCAAAAAAATCCAATTGGCTAAAAAAATTAGGTCCGGGCATTCTTTTTGCCGGTGCCGCAATTGGGGTTTCACATTTGGTGCAATCCACCCGAGCCGGAGCTGATTTTGGTTTTGGATTGGTTTGGGCATTGGTTTTAATCCATCTTGTAAAATATCCATTTTTTCAGTTTGGGCCCAGATATGCCACTGCAACCGGAGAAAGTTTATTGGATGGCTATAAAAGATTGGGAAAAGGAGTCCTACTCGCCTATTTCATTTTAAATCTGGCAACAATGTTTACCATTCAAGCAGCAGTTACCATTGTAACAGCAGGTTTGGCGGCTAATTTATTCGGAATTACCACAAATCCCGTAATTTGGAGTATCATTATTACCATTATTTGCTTTGCAATATTAATTATCGGGCGTTATAATTTGCTCGATAAACTGATGAAATTAATCGTAATTACCTTAACTTTTAGCACCGTTATCGCTTTAATTGTAGCCGCTATTAATTCACCAAATACGCATAGCTTCGTACAAATTATTCCAAAGGGAACTGTTGAAGTCGGATTTTTAATCGCTTTTTTAGGATGGATGCCCGCCCCTTTAGATGTTTCTATTTGGCAATCGCTTTGGGCTTTGGAAAAACAAAAAGACAAAACAAACGAATTCAATACAAAACAGGCTATTCTCGATTTCAATATTGGCTTTTTGGCTACCTTAATTTTTGGAATATGCTTTGTTTCATTGGGAGCCATTGTAATGTATCATTCCGGTGAAGCATTTAGTTCTGGTGCCGTTCAATTTTCCGAACAGCTCATAAAACTATACACTAAAAATTTAGGTTCGGAAATGTATATTTTCATTGCAGCTGCCGCCTTTACCACAATGTTTAGCACGACCATCACAACGCTGGACGCTTCGCCAAGGGCAATGACAAAAGCTTTCGATTTATTGACCCATAAATCGTATAAAAACATGTACTGGTTCTGGATAAGCTTTCTCTCGATCGGAACAATTTCAATCCTGGTTTTCTTTAAATCGGAAATGGGTTTTTTAATAAAAATCGCGACAATTTTATCGTTTTTAACGGCTCCGTTTTTTGCAATTATAAATTATGTCTTAATATCCGGCAAACATACTCCCCAGGAATGGCGACCTTCTTTACAATTAAAAATATTGAGTTGGTTTGGTATCCTGTTTTTAATCGGTTTTAGCTTTTGGTATCTCTATACCATTTAACCTTTAAAATAACCATAATAAATGTTCCTTTTTTCCCTTTTTCTTCAAAATAAAAAGAAATCGTAACTGCTGCTATGCTTTATTTTTCTTTTTTGAAAAAGAAAAAAATCATTCATTTCTTTTACGGCGATTTCAAAAGTTATATGGTACTATAGTTTATAATTTCTTTGTATTTTTGCAGTCAATTTTCATTTAAAATGACACAAGAAACCACTTCATTGCCAAATAAAATCCAAAAACCGGCTTGGTTGCGGGTTAAACTGCCAGTTGGTAAAAAATATACTGAATTACGAAATTTAGTGGATAAATATAAATTGAACACTATATGCACCAGCGGAAGCTGTCCAAATATGGGTGAATGCTGGACAGAAGGCACGGCCACATTTATGATTTTAGGAAATACGTGTACACGTTCTTGCGGATTCTGTGGCGTAAAAACCGGCAGGCCAGAAACGGTTGACTGGGAAGAACCTGAAAAAGTGGCACGTTCCATAAAACTGATGAAAATTAAACATGCAGTGATAACTTCGGTTGACAGAGATGATTTAAAAGATGGTGGCTCCATTATTTGGGCGGAAACAATTAATGCCATCAGAAGAGCCAATCCAGAAACCACGCTTGAAACCTTAATCCCCGATTTTCAGGGAAACAAAACCAATATTGATCGGGTTTTAGCGGTTGCTCCTGAAATAATTTCCCACAATTTGGAAACTGTTAGACGCCTAACGCGAGAAGTTAGAATTCAAGCAAAATATGACAGAAGCCTGGAAGTTTTGAAATATATGAAAGACCAAGGACAGCGCAGAACAAAATCGGGTATTATGCTTGGTTTGGGTGAAACTGAGGAAGAAGTGATTGAAACAATGCAGGATTTGGCAAATGCCAAAGTTGATGTTTTAACCATTGGACAATATTTGCAACCCAGTAAAAAACACTTGCCCGTGATTGAATTTATTAGGCCTGAACAATTTGTTAAATACAAAGAAATTGGCCTGACACTGGGCTTTAAATATGTCGAAAGCGGCGCTTTAGTCAGGTCTTCGTATAAAGCACAGCGACATTTGGAATAAAGTTGAAGTTTTAAATTCTAGCTTTTAAACTGTCCTTTTCTAACCCTTTCCGAAGGGAAAAGGAAGTTTGATTTAGTTAAGAAGGTAAATTTACTGAGTTTTTTTATAAACGCACCCCTGTGAACTTCCCTGATTAGTATTGACTTTTATACTTTTCAATTGTCCAATTTTATAATTTCCCCTTCATGGCTTAGGGGCTTTCACTTTAACTATTAATTAACAGCACACTTTAAGCGTTGGCACATATATTGTAATATATTGAACGACAAAGTTTTGTAACCTTTGTTTTCATTCTTAGTAAGTTTGATAGGTTAATGAAAAAAGCGCCTTTGGCGCTTTTTTCTATTTTACTAAAATAATTCCTTATTTTATGATAACTGCGTCTTCAAGCAATACCGGAAATATATATCCGTGACCAAAATCCTTATCTAAAACAATTGTTCCTTTAAAAGTTACAATATCCCCGATTTTTACTGAATCCAGCGTTGTCAAACCCAAATCTTTTTTACCATTAAATTCCGTTCCATCCACAATATGAACCCAATTTTTGTTCAAAATTCCATTGTTTACTTTGACCACTTTTCCTTTTACAATTATCGATTTTCCGGAAAAGGATGTTTTGTCTGTATAAAGTTCTTGAAGTGAAGTTCCATTTACAGGTTTTTCAATATTAACTTCAATATCAGTTGTGGCATCCACATTCGTATGTGGGTTTGCTTGTTCGCTTTCTTCTGTTTTTTCAGTTGTTCTGATACCATCAGCAAAAATTATCTCATCAAAAGTTTTTTCAAGTTGTTTGCTCTCGAAATCCTTCATCACCATGCCACCGTCATAATAATAGGTACCACCAACGATTACTGGAATACTTGTAACTGCCATCCAATAATTTTGTCCATTTTCGTCAACATTTAAATAGGTGTAACTACCGCCATCCACAGCTTCCTTCACAACAATTTTATGAACATCTGTTTTAGCAGCTGTTGCTGCGTTATCAACTTTTGAATAGTTTGCTTTATCCTTGCAGCCAACCAAAAGTAGCAGGCTAAAAAGTACTGTAAAAAATTTCATGTTATTTTTCATTTTTATCGATTTTATTTCTGTAAAAATAACGATTATTGCGCAAATACAATATGATATTAATCACCATTTTATTATACGCAAGTTATTGTCTCTTAAATAGTTATTCGTTTTGCTGAAATGTTTATTCCCAAACCAATGCCCTCTGTTTGCGCTTAATGGCGAAGGATGGCCGCTTGTAAATACACAATGCTTTTCCTGATTAATTTTTTTGCCTTTCTTTTTGGCATAACCGCCCCATAATAAAAAGACAACATGTTCTTTTTTTTCTGAAATAATCGAAATAACAGTGTCCGTAAACTGTTCCCATCCCTTATTTTGATGGGAACCTGCATTCTTGGCTTTCACTGTTAATGTCGCATTCAACAAAAGCACACCCTGTTTTGCCCAACGCTCCAAATTACCGCTTTCGGGATAGGAAATTGACAAATCGGACTCAATTTCTTTGAAAATATTTTTTAATGACGGTGGATGTGCAACACCATCATTCACCGAAAAACACAATCCGTGCGCCTGCCCTTCTCCGTGGTATGGATCTTGGCCGATAATTACGACTTTTAAATCCTCAAAAGAACATAAATTGAAGGCTTCAAAAATTTTGTTCAGTTCAGGAAAACACGTATTCATTGCATATTCTTCTTTCACAAAGCTCATAAGTTCTTCAAAATAAGGCTTTTCAAACTCCGTTTGCAATATCAATTTCCAACTGTGGCTAATATTCAAATCCATCAATTAATTTTTTGATTCAAATCAAAATTAATGAAAATTATAAAATTGATTATTTTTTTAAACACATTTTATGACTTTAGCCTGCAAATCCGTACTTTCATTTTTTGACAAGCCCCAAACTTTCAACTTTCAGCTTTCAAATTTTCAAACTTTTATGGTTACTTTTGCCTAACTTTTTAAAAGTAACGCAATTTATGAATAGTATTTCAGAAAAAACATTAACAGATTTAGAATTTTTTACCGTTTTAAAAATGGCAAGCAGTTACTGTGTTTCTGATTTGGGAAAAGAAGCAACCTTAAAAATCAGGCCTTTTAAATCGAAAGAAATACTGCTTCCGGAATTGCTGCAGGTAAATGAATATTTATCATCACTTGAAAATGACAACCGAATTCCAAATCACTATTTTGATGATATTCAGAAGGAAATCCACCTTTTAAATATTGAAAACAGCTATCTTGAACCTGCTTCATTTTTAAAAATAACAAACAATGCAAATACCGTTTTTGAACTGCTTAAATTCTTCAATAAATTTAAATTAATCTATCCCACGCTTTTTAAATTTTCAGAAGAAATTGAAATCCAAAAAGAGCTGGTTGAAAACATAAAAGCAATCATTACCCCTTTTGCGGAAGTACAAGAAAATGCCTCTGTTTTATTAAAGCAACTCAGAGGAGAAATTAATGCAATTCGTTCCAAAATCGGCTCAAGTTTTATCAAAGCATTAAACCATTATAACAGTTCGGGTTATTTAGATGAAATACGAGAATCGGTTATTGACAATCAGCGCGTTTTGGCGGTTCAGGCGATGCATCGTAAAAAAGTGAAAGGCAGTTTGTTGGGAACTTCAAAAACAGGGAGCATTGTATTTATTGCGCCGGAAGCCACGCTTCAATTTGCGCGCGAACTGCAAAATTTGGCCTATGATGAGCATCAGGAAATTGTAAGGATTCTAAAAGAATTAACCAATTCTACCAGAATATTTGCACCAGATTTAATTGAATATCAGAAATACCTCATAAAACTCGATGTAATTGGGGCAAAAGCAAAATATGCAAAAACAATTAACGCCTGTTTGCCTAAAATTACTTCAGAAAAAAGCGTTTATTTAAAAGATGCTTATCACCCTATTCTATTGCTAAAAAATAAGGAGAAAAATCTGGAAACAATTCCGCAAACACTTGAGCTAAACCCAAAACAGCAAATAATTGTAATTTCTGGGCCAAATGCCGGCGGAAAAAGCATTACCCTAAAAACAATTGGTTTGTTGCAAGTAATGGTACAAAGCGGCTTGTTAATTCCCGTTCATTTTCGCTCCGAAACTTGTTTTTTTAAAAATATATTGACCGATATTGGCGATAACCAATCCATTGAAAATCAGTTGAGCACTTATAGCTATCGCTTAAAAAATATGCGCGACTTTCTGAGAAAATGCGATAACCACACCTTGTTTTTAATTGATGAATTTGGAACCGGAAGCGATCCCGAATTGGGTGGTGCACTAGCCGAAATATTTTTGGAAGAATTTTACGAAAAAAAGGCCTTTGGCATTATTACGACGCATTATGCCAACCTAAAAGTTTTGGCCAGCGAATTGGAAAATGTGGTAAACGCAAATATGCAATTTGATGAAAAAACACTGCTGCCTTTGTTTAAATTGTTTATCGGACAAGCGGGAAGCTCCTTTACTTTTGAAGTTGCACAAAAAAACGGAATCCCTTTTAGTTTAATCAACAAGGCTAAAAAACGCGTTAAGGTTGAGAAAGTCAGGCTGGACAAAACAATTTCAAAATTACAGCAGGAACGGAATATATTACAGAAAACATCTGAAACCCTTGAAAAAGAAAAGTCGAAAGCCATTGAGGAATCCGATAATTTAACCGAAAAACAACAAAAAATTCAGGAGAAATTAGAAAATTTTCAGGAGTTATACGACGGCAACCAAAAAATGCTTATTTATGGAAGAAAAATAAATGAGCTGGCCAATAAATATTTTCAAACAAACAATAAAAAAGAACTGACCAATGAATTTAACAAATGGCTCATTAGCGAGAAAACAAAATTCTTGAAAAAGAATCCGTTAAAACCAACTTCAAAATCAGAAAAACAAAAAGTTAAGGTTGAAAAAAAACAGGTAGAAGAAAAACTTAAAGCAACTGAAAAAGAAGTGATGGTAGAAGTTGTAAAAGTGCGAGAAAATCAACAGAAGGAAGCCTTAAAAACGGCCAAACAAAAATCGGATTACGTTTATAAAATTAAAGATAAAGTAAGAATTATCGGCTCAAATTCCACCGGAACTGTCGAAAAAATAGAAAAAAATAATGCTTTTATAAATTACGGTTTTTTTACAACAAAAACAACATTAAGCAATCTTGAATTGGTAGAGTCTGCAAAAAAACAGCCAAAAATAAATAGCTAAACGGTTTACAAAAGTTTTCAGTCTTCAGTTGCAGTAAGCAGTTTATCGATTTACGATTCAATAATTCAACAGTTAAACGGTTTGCAAAAGTTTTCAGTCTTCAGTTGCAGTAAGCAGTTTATCGATTTACGATTTATGATTTACGATTCAATAATTCAACAGTTAAACGATTTACAAAAGTTTTCAGCCCTCAGTTGCAGTAAGCAGTTTTTTGTTTTTGGTAAACTTTTTACTTTCCGACTGATTTAAAACCAGTTAAACGGTTAAACGGTTAAACAATTTACATAAGTTTTCAGCCTTCAGTTGCAGTAAGCAGTTTAACGATTTATGATTCATGATGCCTAATTAACGTAGGCCGAATTTGTCATTAATTTATTCACTTTCATAACGCTTCATTTCACGGTCGTAAAATGCAGAAGCTTCTTCAATTAAGCTGGCAACTATTTCGGCAAGTTCGGCTTCATCATCACCCTGTAAATCTTCTAACCATTCAATTTCATCATCAACCAAATTGATCACAAATCTTGGAAATTCAGTATGAATAACAAAAATTACGTCAGTATAATCTGTATTGTCGCCCAATAAAAATTTAGGTAAATTCATGTTTTTCTTGTATTAATTTTTTTGATAAATAGTTAAATCTTAAAAATAGCATAATTGCAGAACTTGTTAAAGCGATTAACAAACCGATCCAAATTCCAAAGGTACCCATACCCGCAATGCGGCCAAAATAAATAGAAACTGGAAATCCAATAATCCAGTAAGCAACAAACGTCAGTACAGAAGGTACATTCACATCCTGTAATCCGCGTAAAGCACCTAATAAAACTGCCTGCATTCCATCAGAAAGCTGAAATATTCCTGCAATAATCAAAAGACTTGATGCAATGCCAATAACTTCTAAATTATCGGTAAACATCCATGGCAAAATATCTTTTAATGCAATAAATCCCATTGTAAATATAGACATCACAATAAATATCAATAAAAAGTTTGAGAAAGCAATGCGTCGCAATTCCAAATAATTTCCCAATCCTTTTTGGTTACTGACTCGTATGGTTGCTGCAGCTCCAATTCCAACGGCTATCATAAATGTGGTTGATGCCAGTTTTAAGGCAATTTGATTTGCTGCCTGCGGAAACGCGCCCAAAGTGCCGGCCAATAAAACAGAAGCAGTAAACAAGCCAACTTCAAAAAGCATTTGCAATGCGGTTGGCAAACCCAATTTTGTAATTTTTAAAAATATACTGCTTTTAAGTTCACTAAATTTTAGTCGGTTCATATAAACTGCAAATTTTTTCTTTCTCTTTAACACTAGGTAAAGGAAAATCACCATCACAATTCTTGAAATAAGTGTTCCCAAGGCAGCGCCAACCAGTTCCAGTCTAGGGAAAATCCACAAACCATAAATAAGCGCAAAATTTAAAACCACATTTACAATATTGGTAATAACAGTGGCATACATCGCATATTTTGTTTGTGACAACCCATCGGCAAACTGTTTAAAACCCTGAAAAACCATAAGCGGAATCATAGAAAATGACACAATTTCAAAATATGGAATTGCCAAAGCCACCACTTCTTCCGGTTGGTCTAGATGAGACAATATCGGTTTCAACAAAAACAACATCACAAACATGACAATTCCCAAAATAGAGGTTAAAATTACGCCGTGCTGAAAAATTCCCCTTCCCTTTTCCACATTTCCTTCGCCATCCGACTCGGCGATTAATGGTGTAATGGCCAAAGAAAAACCAATGCCAACAGAAAGTGCAATAAAAACCAAGCTGTTGCCAAGCGAAGTCGCCGCCAATTCAACCGGCCCCAATCTTCCCACCATAATATCATCAATCAAACCAACCAATAAGTGGCCCAAAGATCCCATCATAATAGGTGTGGCCAATTTTAGGTTTTTGGTAAATTCTGAGGTGTAATCTTTAAGTTTCAATTAATTAATTTTAATGCGCGAAGATAAAGAAATTAATTAGCAATATTATTCGTTTTACGAGTTGCGATTTTTAATTTTTTCTGTATCGTACGGACAGGCCGCAATCTGTCCCTACTTTAATATTTAATTTTTTCCATATTGTACGGACAGGTCGCGACCTGTCCCTATTTTAATTTTTAACTTTCGACTTTTTAACCTAACTTTGATACTTAAATTAAAAACAGAAATTATGGCTAAAATAACATTAAAAGGAAATCCAATAAAAACCATTGGAAAATTACCGAAAGTTGGAGAAAAAGCACCAAAATTTACCTTAATAAAATCTGATTTGTCGAAAGTAAAATTGGCAGATTTTAAAGGTTCAAAACTGCTTTTAAATATTTTCCCTAGTCTGGATACTGGAACCTGCGCTGCTTCCGTAAGAAGATTTAACAAAGAAGCAAGTGAACTGGAAAACACAAAAGTGCTTTGTATTTCTCGCGATCTACCTTTTGCCCAAGCGCGTTTTTGCGGTGCTGAAGGTTTGGAAAACGTGATTACATTATCCGATTTTGCCAAAGGAAAATTTGGGAAAAAATATGGGTTGACAATTGCAGACGGACCTTTGGCCAATTTACATTCAAGAGCCGTTGTGGTTGTAAATGAAGAAGGCGTGGTAACTTATACCGAACAAGTTCCGGAAATTATTGACGAACCTAATTATGAGGCTGCTTTAAAAGCACTTTAAGTATGCAAAAGAAAGGTGATTTTTTTCTAAACCGATTTAAAGCAATTAAATACGCGGCAAAAGGTTCTTGGATTTTAATTACTTCTGAGCACAGTATTATCGCCCAAGTCAGTATTGCAATTATAATGACAATTATTGGGTTTTTAATGCATCTTTCTGCTACCGAATGGCTATTCCAAATTATGGCAATCGGACTCATTTTGGTAGCAGAATCCTTAAATACCGCTATCGAAAAGATGGCGGATTTTATTCATCCGGAATATCACAAACAAATTGGCCGCATTAAAGATATTTCAGCCGGGGCCGCATTTTTTGCGGCAATAATTGCCGTAATTATTGGTTTAATTATATATGCACCCAAATTTATGGCGTAATTTAACCACAGTCGCATTAATTTTATATTTTTGTGAGATAATTAAGTGAATGGCCAAAAATAAAAAAACAACAGTTAAAACTCCTGGAAAGCCGCGCTTTCAAGGAATAAAATCATTTTTTGATAATCGACTGACCCAAACAATTTTAGGGTTGTTTTTGATGCTCTTTGCACTTTTTTTGGTGGCTTCCTTCGTTTCCTTTTTATTTAATTGGCAGGAAGACCAAAGCCAACTTTCCAATTTTTCAGACAAAGAAGTTTCGGTAAAAAATCTTTTGAGAAAAATTGGCGCAAGCATGAGCGAATTTCTTATCAATAAAGGGTTTGGGATTGCAGCAATTTATTTACCGGTACTTTTATTTTTTACCGGCTTACTCATCTTTTTTAAGGGTGGTTTAAAACGCATCAGGAAATTTTGGGCTTGGGGAATATTGGGAATGCTTTGGATTTCAATCACTTTAGGTTTTTTATTACCCTATAATCCGCTTCTTGGAGGAGTTGTAGGCTTTGAACTGAACAATTACCTCCAACAATTTTTGGGAAAAACAGGAATGTTTTTATCATTGTTATTTTTATTGGTATCTTATTTGGTCATAAGATTTAAACTCACGCCCGAATTGGTTAAGAGCAGCCTAACTAAAAATAAAGAGGAAGCTTCAACAAGCATTGAACCAATGGTAAATGCCGACCAAAAAGAATTAAATGCAGAAGATAAAAAGAAAGACGAATTCAAATCACCTCTTGAATTGTCTCTAGAAAATTTAACGCCAATTTCAACGGTTCCAAAAAATTATTTTGAGGAAAAATCTGATTTAGAAGATGATTCAGATTATGTTCCAGACCTAAAATCGGAATCAGATGTTGCCATCGCCATCGATAAAATTGTTGAAGAAAACCGTGTGGATGAAAATTTATCTGACAAGTTGGTCAAAGATTTTGGCGAATTTGACCCAACTTTGGAATTGGGCAACTATAAATTTCCAACATTGAATTTATTGAGAGACTATAATGAGAGCATCTCCGTAGATCAGGAAGAATTGGAAGCCAACAAAAATAGGATTGTCGAAACTTTAAACAATTATAAAATTGGCATAGATCGCATAAAAGCAACGGTTGGTCCAACAGTTACGCTGTACGAAATTGTGCCTGAGGCAGGAATTCGAATTTCAAAAATTAAAAATTTAGAAGATGATATTGCCCTATCGCTTTCGGCTTTAGGCATAAGAATTATTGCGCCAATCCCCGGAAAAGGCACTATTGGGATTGAAGTTCCCAATAAAAAACCGACCATGGTTTCTATGAAATCAGTGATTTCTTCCACAAAATTCCAAAATTCAGAAATGGAATTGCCCATAGCGCTGGGAAAAACAATTTCAAACGAAACATTTGTCATTGACCTGGCGAAAATGCCCCATTTATTAATGGCTGGTGCTACGGGTCAGGGAAAATCGGTTGGTTTAAACGCCGTTTTAACCTCATTGCTATACAAAAAACATCCGGCTGAAGTAAAATTTGTGTTGGTCGATCCCAAAAAAGTGGAGCTCACCCTATTTAATAAAATTGAACGACATTATTTGGCTAAATTGCCCGATACCGATGATGCCATTATCACCGATACCACAAAAGTAATTAACACGCTGAATTCTTTGTGTATTGAAATGGACAATCGCTATGATTTATTGAAACTCGCAATGGTTCGTAACATCAAAGAATACAATGCCAAATTTAAATTACGAAAGTTAAATCCGAATGACGGCCATAAATATTTACCTTATATCGTATTAATTATAGATGAATTTGCAGATTTAATTATGACTGCCGGTAAAGAAATTGAAACGCCAATAGCACGTTTGGCACAGTTGGCCAGAGCCATCGGAATTCATTTAATTGTTGCTACGCAACGCCCTTCCGTTAACGTTATTACCGGGATAATTAAAGCAAATTTCCCCGCAAGAGCGGCTTTTAGGGTAACTTCAAAAATAGATTCCAGAACCATTTTAGACAGTTCGGGAGCGGATCAATTAATTGGTAAAGGAGATATGCTTTATGCTGATGGAAATAATTTGATACGATTGCAGTGTGCATTTGTTGACACGCCTGAAGTTGATAAAATAACTGAATTTATTGGTTCACAACGCGCCTATGCAAATGCCTACTTATTACCCGAATATAATGGGGATGAAGTTGGCACAAACCTTGATATAGACATCAGCGAAAGAGACAGTTTATTTAGAGATGCCGCATTGGTGATTGTTCATGCGCAACAGGGTTCGGCATCGTTATTGCAGCGAAAACTCAAATTAGGTTACAATAGGGCAGGAAGATTAATTGACCAGCTGGAAGCCGCAGGAATTGTTGGCCCGTTTGAAGGAAGCAAAGCAAGACAAGTATTGGTTCCTGATGAAATGGCACTGAACAAATTGTTGGATTTTGAATCAGATAATTAATCATATAATTGTCATTAGAACATTATAATAAAATGAAAAAAATAACATTTTTAATAGCATTTTTATTGATAAGTTTCACCTCATTTGGTCAGGATTCAGCCAAAGCGAAAGCCTTGTTGGATGAAGTTGCCCAAAAAATAGCAGGTTACAAAAATATCTACATTGAATTTAACCATAGCTTAGACAACAAAGAAGCCGATGTTCATCAGGAAACAAGAGGTACCGTAACCTTAAAAGGTGATTTGTACAACCTCAATTATATGGGTACAGAACAAATATTTGACGGAAAAAAAGTTTACCTGATTATTCATGAAGACGAAGAAGTCATTATTCAAAATCCATCTAAAAAAAATGAAGAAACCCTTACCCCTTCCAAAATGTTTTCCTTTTACAAAACAGGATATACCTTTAAAATGGATGCTTTAAAAACAGTTAAAGGCGTTAAAATACAATATGTAAAATTAACTCCAATCGACAGCAATTCTGAAATTAAGAATGTTTTGGTTGGGATTGACGCAAACACAAAACATATCTTCAACATCCTTGAAACAGGCCAAAACGGAACAACTACTACATTAAATATAAGAACTTTCAAAACAAATCAACCTATCTCAGAAAACCTTTTTATCTTTGACAGAGCAAAATACAGAGATCAAAAGAAATATACCATCTCTGAACCAAAATAATAGCGTTGAAAATATTTGACAAATACATTTTAAAAAGTTTTTTACAACCTTTTTTAGCCACATTTTTTGTGGTTCTTTTTGTTTTGGTGATGCAGGCTTTATGGCTTGCATTTGATGAAATTGCGGGAAAAGGCATCGATATATTTTTCATTTTAAAATTTTTGGGATATTTAGCGCTCATCCTCACTCCCACCGCATTGCCTATCGGCATTTTATTGTCTTCCATCATGGCTTTGGGTACTTTGGCTGAAAATTATGAATTTGCGGCCATCAAATCTGCAGGTATTTCTTTAAAAAGGGTTATTCGTCCTTTGGTAATTTTAGTCATTCTTTTAAGCGGTCTTAACTTCATATTTTTAAACAATATTTATCCTTGGGCAACCTTAAAACAGAAAAATTTGTATTTGAATATGAAAAAGAAAAAACCGGCATTGGCATTGGTTCCGGGAGCATTTAATACTGAGATTCCAGGGTTTAGCATAAAGTTTGACGAAAAATATGGGGAAGAAGAGAACTTATTGAAAAATGTTCAGATAGCCGATTTAAATGCTGGGAAAGGAAAAATTAAAGTGATTACTGCAGAAAAAGGCACTATCTCTACAGAACAAGGAAGTAAATATATGACGCTGACCCTCGAAAACGGGAATTATTACGAAGAGCATCTCAACAAAACAATGTTGCCAAAAGACAGGGCGAAGATGCCGGCTTCCAAAGCAACATTTAAAACCTATACCATAAATATTGATATTTCTTCTTTTAGTGATGACAATTCCATGAACGATGAAATAGTTAAAGAACACCATGGCATGTTAAGTATCGTTCAGTTGGATTCAATTTCAAAAAAGAATAAAATTGAATATGATGCATACATCCAAACAAGGGCAACTATTTTTTATGATGCCATGAATGCCAAAAAATTATATAAATACCCTGATTCCATATTAAATAGAAATTTAAAGCCTGAAATACTTGAAAATTTCAATATAAAAAACAAAAGCACAGTCCTAAATGAATCCATTCAATTGCTTAACAGAACTATTGACAGAAATAAATATCAGGTAAAATCTTTTAAAGACCAAAGAAAAATACTAAACCTTTACGATTTTGAATTTAGTTATAGAATTTCTTTTTCTTTTGCTTGCTTGGTTTTATTTTTTATTGGTGCGCCTTTAGGCTCCATTATTAGAAAAGGTGGATTTGGCTTGCCATTGATTATGGCAATCACTATTTTTGTAATCTACTTTTTTATATCACAACTGGGAAAAAACTTATCCGAAGAAAGTGCAATTTCAGCACTGTTGGGAAGTTGGCTTTCAACATTAATCCTTTTGCCTTTTGGTATTTTACTTACCAGAAGGGCAACAAAAGGAATGGGTATTTTTAATATTGATGCCATTTTTAACAAAGTTCAAAAAATATTCAACAAATTAATTCATAGAAAAATTTCAATTAAATAATGAAAACTTCCACAAGCACAATTAAACTTAATACAATTCAAGAAGCTATTGAAGATATCAAAAACGGAAAAATGATTATTGTTGTTGATGACAAAGACAGAGAAAATGAAGGAGACTTTATCGCTGCTGCCGAATGTGTCACTCCTGAAATGATTAACTTTATGGCCTTGCATGGCAGGGGTTTAATTTGTGCGCCTTTAACCGAAAAACGTGCCGATGAGCTTGGATTGCCGCTTATGGTAAACAAAAATACCGTTTTACACAATACGCAATTCACGGTTTCAATTGATTTAATTGGAAGCGGATGTTCAACAGGAATTTCTGTCCATGACAGAGCTAAAACAATAAAAGCAATTACGTCAAAAGAATCCAAACCAGATGATTTTGGGCGTCCAGGACATGTTTTTCCGTTAAGGGCCAAAGAAGGTGGCGTTTTGCGCAGAACTGGGCATACAGAAGCTTCTATCGATTTAGCGCGTTTGGCTGGATTTCAGCCTGCTGGAATATTGGTGGAAATTTTAAATGAAGACGGAACAATGGCTCGCTTGCCACAATTGATGGAAGTTGCCAAAAAATTTAAATTGAAAATTATTTCTATTGAAGATTTGGTGGCTTATCGTATGAAATATGATTCATTAATCGATAAAATTGAAAATTTCACCTTGCAAACCCGTTTTGGAGAATTTCAATTAAGAGCCTACAAACAAACCACAAACAATCAAGTTCATATCGCTTTGACCAAAGGTTCATGGGAGGCTGATGAACCTATTTTGGTGCGTGTAAATTCATCATTAATCAATAATGACATTCTTCGACTTTTAACAGCCAAACCCGATGATAAATTTTCTAAAATCTTTAAAATGATTAACGATGAAGGAAAAGGAGCGGCCGTATTTATCAGTCAGGAAAATCAATCGTTTAATCTTATAAACCGTTTGTCTTTATTAAGGGAAGCCCAAAAAAATGTGGAACACAAAGTCCCTCAAATTCAACCCGATGATAAAGATTTTGGTATAGGAGCCCAAATTTTACACGATCTAGAAATTAGCAAACTACGCGTTTTGTCAAATGCACCGGCGGTTAAAAAACGTATTGGAATGACAGGTTATGGATTGGAAATTGTTGAGTATGTGAATTATTAAATTTAATCTCTAATTGCATTGAAAAAGATATTTATAGCTTGTTTATTCTGCCTTTTCATTTTCAGTTGCAAAAACCCGACGGATAAATTAGAAAAGGAAAACGTTTTAAAAAGTGATGGATTTGTGTTGCGCGGAACATTGAAATCTTTTTTATCAGACAAGGTTTATTTGAGTAAAATAATTGGAAATGACATTCAGCCGGTCGATTCGGCTAAAATTGAAAATAACAACTTTGTTTTTCGAGGAGTTGTCAAATATCCGGAACGTTTTGCCTTAACATTAAAAAATTCATCGGCAGCAATCATTTTAATTATTGAAAATACAAATTTCAATATTACGATTGACCCAGATCAACTAGATGAGCCTGTTATTAAAGGTTCCGAATTAAATACCAAACTGGACGAATACAAATCGACCTCAAAAAATATATTTAAAAAAATAGATTATTTATTTCCCAGATTTCAAAAAGCACGTCTTGAAAATGATATTAAAAACTTAGCTGAAGTAGGAAATGAACTAAAAAAGATTGAAACAGAATTCACCGATTTCAGTTTTAATTTTGTAAAAACCAATAGCGATTCTTATGTTGCCGCCATGATTTTAAACGACCAATTAAAATCCTCAACGGTTGATACCCTTAGAATAAGCAATGCTTATAAACTTCTTTCCGAAAAAGTAAAAAAATCACCTGATGCCCAACTGATTGCGACAACTTTAAACCTACGTTAAAAAACTTAAATCGGTTTCTGGCGGCAATTCTACTGCCGACTTATTTTGTTGAAATAACCGTGCGTTTAAGAAGCCTTTTAAAATTATACGGCCTTCTTTTACGTACAACCAACTTCCTTCCCTAAGTCCCAAAACCGCCGTTTTATTTAAGGTATGATATTCATTGATGCGTGTTTCCCGAGTTTCACCCATAAACGTTGAATTTGGGTCAGGATCTAAATAATGACAATTTAAATTGAAATCGACAAACCCAAACGTATCAAAACTTGGGGGATAAACAATAGGCATATCGTTGGTATTTTGCATCGTTAGTCCACAAATATTGCTTCCCGCGCTCGTTCCAAAATAGGGTGTTCCGTTTTCAACCACATTTTTAATTGTTGAAATTAACTTCAAATCGTACAATTGCTTTACCAACAAAAAAGTGTTGCCACCACCTGTAAAAATGCCTTTCGCCTGGTTTACTGCATCCATCGGATTGCTATATTCATGGATTCCTTTTATGCGAATATTAATTTTATCAAAACCATTTTTCACCAATTCAGTGTATTCTTTATGGGTAATTCCTCCCGGACGCGCATAGGGAATAAATAAAATTTCATTTATGCCATTAAAAAAGTCAGCCAATTCTGGTAAAATATATTCTAAATACCCTTTTCCGTGAACCGATGAGCTGCTCGCAATCAATAATTTCTTCATTTAAATAAAGTTTTACCAAATATACAAATTTTCAATCTTAACAAAAGTTTATACTTGTCAGATTATTTTCATAAGAATTCATTTGCGTTCTTTGTAATAATGAAAAGAAAACTAACTTGCTTATTTATGCTTGTTTTCTATGCTATGAACTGCTTTTCACAAGAGAAATCTGCACTCATTTCGGGAACAATAATCAGTTCTAATAAAACTGTAAGCGATGTGCATATCATAAATCTAAACACTAAAATGGGAGTTGTGAGCAATGATAAAGGCGAATTTGAACTTATGGTTTCTTTAAATGACACCTTGCTGTTTTCCTCTATTGAATATGAAAGAAAAAAAATTAGAATTACTGGAAACTACATAAAATATAAAAGAATTATAGTTGAATTAATTTCATTCGTAAATGAACTTGATGAAGTTTTTATAGAAGGTTTAACGGGAAATTTGAGTTATGATTTGAATAAGAAAGATCATGATAAAGATTACGGGAAAGACCATA
>DAIQBF010000004.1:19957-28940 GCA_036781305.1 Lutibacter sp. | reverse complement strand
ATAACAAATTTTGATACACAGAGGAATGATTAATGGCGAACAGCAGCTGTACCAATAAAAAAAATAAGAATTAAACAGATGAAAATTGCTATTTACGGCCAATATCATAAGCCGGATGATAAAGTATATATTGAAGAATTATTGCAGGCTCTAAGAATTCATGAGATTGAATTTGTGATAGAAAATAACTATTATTTAGGGTTGAAAAAACATTTCAAAGATTTAAAAGCCGAAACTTTCTCTTCCCATACAGAATTAGACGCCACTTTTAATTTTATGTTTACCATTGGCGGTGACGGCACCATTTTAAGGGCCGTAACTTTTATCCGAGATTCCAACATTCCAATAGTTGGCATAAACACAGGCCGATTGGGCTTCTTGGCAACGGTAAAAAAAGAAGAAATAAGCACCGCTGTTGAACAACTTTTAAAAAAAAATTACCTTATCCATAAACGCACATTATTAAGTGTGACAACCACCCCGAAAATTGATGGTTTGGCTTCCCTTAATTTTGCTTTAAACGAAGTTTCCATAAGCAGAAAAAATACGGCCTCCATGATTACCATTGAAACGTATTTAAACCAGGAATATTTAACTTCTTATTGGGCCGACGGATTAATTATTTCTACGCCAACAGGCTCAACCGGATATTCATTAAGTTGTGGTGGACCAATTCTAATTCCCCAGGCAAAAAGTTTTGTGTTAACGCCCATTGCACCCCATAATTTAAATGCAAGACCTTTGGTAATCCCCGATGAGACCAATATTAAATTAATGGTAAGCGGAAGGGAAGATAAATTTTTCCTGTCACTGGATTCAAGAATCACCACCATAAACAGTAAAACTGAAGTTTATATAGAAAAATCTAACTTCAACTTAAAAATTGTGGAAATTAACCAGCAAACTTTTATAAAAACCCTTCGTGATAAATTGCTTTGGGGGCAAGATGTCAGGAATTAGCAAACCTAAAAAATCATAAAGTAAATAGAAAAATTAATCCGCAATAATTTCATTTAAAATCAGTTAATCAAAAAAGACGTTGCTAAACTTCACTAAGCAACTATAATTTTTTATATTTGCTGGCTATTTTATTTATGAAAAAATTTGTTTTATTCACTGCAATCGTCTTTATCACAATGACTTCCAAAGCCCAAATTAATGAAGTTGGATTATTTGTTGGGGGAAGTAATTATATTGGAGACATAGGCCCTGAATACTATATAAACCCCAATAATATTATGGGAGGCCTTATTTATAAATGGAATATGAACCCCAGACTCGCATTTAGGGGAACTTTTACCTACGCCGAAATTTCGTCTGATGACGCCGATGCCACTAATAAAGCACGTTTTAACAGGGGAATGCGATTCACAAATAGCATAAAAGAACTGGCAATTGGCGTGGAATTTAATTATTTTGAATACAATTTGGATGATTACAGAAAAACAAAAACGCCCTATTTATTGGTCGAATTTGCTGCTTTTAATTACAATGTGGTGAAATCTGAAACATCCCCAGGAAGCCAACAATATAATTACGAGTCAAAAACAGCCTATGCCATTCCTTTTGGAATTGGCTACAAAACGAAGCTGGTTAACGATTTCGCCATTGCCTTTGAAATTAGGGCGCGTTATACTTTTGTAGATGATATAGATTACAATAACCAAGAAATAAAATCACTAAAATTTGGAAATCCAGACAGTAACGATTGGTATATGTTAAGCGGCATATCACTTGTTTATTCTTTTGGAAGACCGCCTTGCTACGCAACTCCTAATTGATGAAAGATTTTAAATCCCAAATAAATACAGACAATCTCCCAAACCATATTGCAATCATTATGGATGGAAACGGCCGTTGGGCAGAAATGAAAGGAAAACCAAGAGTTTTTGGACATAAAAATGGCGTAACATCCGTAAAAGATGTTATTGAAGGCTGCCGTGAAATTGGCGTCAACTATTTAACGCTTTATGCTTTTTCAACCGAAAATTGGAAGAGGCCAAAACTGGAAGTTAAAACGTTGATGGCATTGTTGGTTTCTTCTTTAAGGAAAGAATTGAAAACACTGGTCAAAAACGACATCAAATTAAACACCATCGGCAACATTGAAAATCTACCAAAAAAAGCACAAGCAGAGCTTGCGGAAGTTGTTGAAAAAACCAAAAATAACACCTCTTTAACATTGACGCTTGCATTAAGTTATGGATCAAGGGAAGAAATTGTTAATGTTATCAGAAATATATCAAAAAAAGTTGTTAATAATCAACTCGCCGTTGAAGAAATTAACGAAAATATTATTAATAATCATTTATATACGTTTTCTTTGCCGGATGTTGATTTATTGATTCGAACCAGTGGCGAAAAAAGAATCAGCAATTTTTTATTGTGGCAAATAGCTTATGCCGAATTGTATTTTACCAATACGCTTTGGCCCGATTTCAGGAAAGAAAATTTATTTAATGCAATAGTGGATTATCAACACAGAGAAAGACGATTTGGTAAAACCAGCCAACAAATTGAAAAAATCAATGACTAAACTTAAAATAGCGCTATTACTTTTTACAATTATTTTATCAACTAATGCCGCATCAGCGCAAGAACTGTCAAAAAATAATTCAGAAAATACCCAAACAAAAAATGATACCATAATTAAGGATATCATTGTTAACGACACTTTAATTCCCACAAAAACAAACAATATTTTTGTTGCGGAAACCAATTACGAACTTGGTGGAATTACCGTTAAAGGACTTCAAAAATTTGAAGAAGAAACCGTAAAAGTATTTACAGGTTTAATCGTAGGCCAAGAAATTAAACTTCCCGGAGACAAGCTTACAAGTGCCATTAAAAAATTATATGAAACCAAACAATTTAGCAATGTTGAAGTTTATGTTTCAAAAATTGACGGAAATGTAGCCTATCTTGAATTTGAAGTTTTGGAGTTGCCGCAACTTAACAATGTCACCATACAAGGCGTTAAAAAAAGCAAGGCAAAAGAATTGCAAAAAGATGCCGAACTTAAAAAAGGAGCCATGTTAACAGACAACCTTATGGTGACTTCAAAAAATTATTTCAAAAAGAAATATCAGGAAAAAGGCTATTTAAAAGCGAAAGTTACCCTAGATACCAAACCGGATACCTCTAGCGTAAATACCGTGAATATGTTGGTCTTTATTGATAAGGGTGAGAAAATAAAAATAAAAGACATCAATTTTCAGGGCAATAAGGCTTTTAGCGATAAAAAGCTTAGAAAAGTCATGAAAAAAACCAAACAAAAGATGTTTGGCAGATTTTGGAAAAAATCAAAATATATTGAAGCCGATTTCAATGAAGATCTTGAAAATATTGTAACTTCCTATAGCGAAAAAGGCTATAGAGATGCGCGTGTTATTGATCATTCTCTAGTTTTTAATGATAACAACACCATCAGTTTAGACATTAAGGTTGAAGAAGGAAAAAGATATTATTTTGGAGATCTTCGATTTCTGGGAAACACAAGATACACAGATGAACAACTGCAAAGCATCTTAAGAATAGAAAAAGGCGATACCTATAACGGAAAAGTATTAAAAGAAAGAGTTTCGGGTACTGGAAAACCCGATTCTGACGATATTACCACTTTATACCAAGATAACGGCTATCTCTTTTCAAGAGTTTTGCCGGTAGAAACAAGAATAAACAATGATTCTATTGATGTTGAAATCAGGATTTATGAAGATGAGCCAACACGTATCAAAAAAATTACCGTTAATGGAAATGACAGAACCAATGACCATGTAATCTATAGAGAGATTAGAACCAAGCCGGGTTATTTATACAGCAAAAGCGACATTATCAGAACAATTAGAGAAATTGGGCAATTGGGCTTTTTTGATGCAGAAGCAATTACGCCCGATTTAGTAAACGTTAATCACCAAGATAAAACAGTTGACATAGATTATACCGTTGCCGAAAAAGGTTCTAGCCAAATAGAACTGCAAGGTGGTTATGGCGGTGGCTCCTTTATCGGAACTTTAGGATTGTCGTTCAATAACTTTTCTGCCAAAAATATTTTTAACGGAAAAGCCTATAAACCGCTTCCGATGGGTGATGGACAAACGCTTGCCTTACGACTTCAAAAAAGCCGGTATTATACAACCTCCAGTTTTTCATTTACCGAACCTTGGTTGGGTGGCAAAAAACCGCAGTCATTGTCATTTTCAATCTACAATTCTAAACAATTCAGATACGATTATACCACCAATAAAGTTGATAAAGACCAACGTTTAAATATTATTGGTGCCACTGTTGGTTTAGGAAAACGTTTAAAATGGCCGGACAATTATTTTACTTTATCACAAAGCATCAGTTACCAATTGTATGATTTAAAAGAATATGGGATGAGAATTGGGAACTTAACTTTAAGCAACGGTAATTTAAACAACTTATCTTACAACATTACTTTAGGAAGAAGTTCGGCAGGTTCAAATCCGGTTTTCCCAACGTATGGTTCCGATTTTAGCATTGGCGCAAAATTAACACTCCCTTACTCCTTGATAGAAACAAAGGATTATTCATCAATTGAACTTGCCGAAAAATACAAATGGTTAGAGTATTATAAAGCAAGTTTCAAAGGAAAATGGTACACTGCATTAACGGATAAATTAGTCATCATGTCAAATGCGGAATTTGGTATTTTAGGAAATTACAATAAAAAATTAGGAGACTCCCCTTTTGAAAGATACTTTGTTGGTGGAGACGGGATGGCTTCCTATCAATTGGACGGCAGGGAAACCATCGCTTTAAGAGGTTATGAAAACGGGCGTTTATCATCCATTGACGGTGGTACCGTTTACAACAAATTCCAAATGGAACTTAGATATCCCATCACCTTAAAACCATCGGCCTCCATTTATGTTTTAGGATTTTTAGAAGCCGGAAACTCTTATGATGGATTTAAAAACTTTAATCCGTTTGAATTAAAACGTTCTGCCGGATTTGGTTTGAGAATATTTATGCCGGCATTCGGATTGTTGGGAATTGACTTTGCGAACGGATTTGATCCTTTGCCGGGACAAACTGAGAAATCAGGTTGGCAAACGCACTTTATAATTGGACAACAATTTTAACCAAAAACAGTTATATTTGTATTGCTGAATAATTAAGTGGCACGATTTTTTCTAAATACATATTAGTTATGACAAAGAAAATCTTTTTATTTGCGTTTTTAATTTTGGGTTTTTCTTCAATCGCACAAAAGGCCCAAAAAATTGGATATGTTGATTTGGAATATATATTGGAAAATATTCCCGAGTATATGGAAGCCCAATCAAAAATTAATGCAAAAGCAATCACTTGGCAAAATGATATTGAAAAACAACAAAATGAAATTGAAGATTTAAAAGCCGAGTTGAATAATGAAAAAGCACTGCTTACAAAAGCTTTGATTGAAGAGAAAGAGGAAGATATACAAATAAAGGAACTGGATTTAAAAAATCAACAAATTGCACACTTTGGCACGAATGGTGATTTGTTCTTTTTAAGACAACAATTGGTAAAACCTGTTCAGGATATTGTGTACAATGCAATTCAAGATATTGCATCAAAAAGAAGATTTGATTTTGTAATGGATAAATCGAGTTCTTTGCTTATGTTATACACCAATAAAGAATTTGATATTAGCGAGTTGGTTTTAAACAGTGTTACAAGATCGAAAAAGGTTGATGCCATAAAAGAAAAACAAAATCAGAAAGAAAACAATATTGAAGGCAATATGGAAAACGACGCTGAAATCAATGCCGGAAATAATGCTGACGTATTGCAAGAAAAAATAGACGAACGAGAAGCAAAAAAAGAAGCCTTAAAAAAGAAAATTGAAGATCAAAAAGCAGAAAAATTAAGACAAAGAGAAGAACAAAAGAATGCAATTGAAGCAAAAAGACAACAAAGAATAAAAGAAATTAAAGCGGCCAAAAAAGCCCAGGAAGAAAAAAAACAAAATAATTAATTTAAACAACAAGCAAAAAATGAAACATTTTAAAACCTTATTATTAATCGCAGTAGTTACTTTAGGATTCAACACCATTCAAGCACAAACAAAAATTGGTCATATCAGCACAGATTTGTTAATAAGCCTTATGCCGGAAACCAAAGCCTTAAATGCCGAGATTGAAAAATTAAGCAAAACTTATGAAACTGAGTTGAAAGCTGAAGAAACAAAATTGGAGGCAAAATTGAAAAGATATGACGCTGAAGCAAGTTCACAAACTGACGAAGTAAACCAACAAAGAAGCGTTGAAGTTCAAAAAGATCAACAAAATTTATATCAGGCATCTCAAGTTGCAAGAGAGGATATTACCAACAGAAGAAATGAAATTTTAAAACCCATCTTAGAAAAAGCCAAAAAAGCAATTGATGAAGTTGCCACAGCACAAGGCTTTACGTATGTTTTAGAAGCTTCTACTTTAATTGTAGCCAATGGAACAGATTTGTTGCCAGCAGTGAAAACAAAATTAGGTCTTAAATAAAAATAATTAGCTCAAAAAAAATCCCGCAATAGCGGGATTTTTTTTACATTTATCTTAATGAAAAGTCCATTATGGACTGTTTGTTATTATTGATATGAAAAATAAACCTATAGGCATATTTGATTCTGGAATTGGAGGAACTTCTATTTGGAAAGAAGTTGTGAGACTGGTTCCCCATGAGAATACCATTTATTTGGCCGACAGTAAAAATGCGCCTTACGGAGAAAAATCTTCTGAAGAAATTATTGCGCTGAGCATTAAAAATACGGAGTTTTTGATTTCCAAAGAATGCAAATTGATTATTGTTGCCTGCAATACGGCCACCACCAACGCCATCGATTATTTAAGAGAAAATTATTCCATTCCCTTTATTGGCATCGAACCTGCCATTAAACCCGCTGCCCTTTTAAGCAAAACCGGCGCAATAGGAATTTTGGCCACAAAAGGAACGCTTTCAAGTAAACTGTTCGAAAAAACCACCAAAGAATATTCCAAAAATATGACAACGATTGAGCAGGATGGCGAAGGATTGGTTCCTTTAATTGAGGAAGGAAAATTAAATTCCCCGGAATTAAGTAATTTGCTTTCAACCTACTTAAAACCAATGTTAAACTTTAATATTGACCATTTGGTGCTGGGTTGTACCCATTACCCCTATTTAATCCCTCAAATTAAAAAAATAATGGGAGAGAAGGTAACTATTATTGATTCAGGAGAAGCAGTCGCCAAACAAACAAAAGCTGTTTTAGAAAAACACAATCTGCTTTCAACTTCAAAAACCAGAAGCTGTCATCAATTTTACACAAATTCAGAAACAAAAGTTTTAAAAGAAATTTTAAGTGATGTTTCTGTTGAATTTACGGTTGAAAAACTGAATTTTTAACTTTTAGAGCGGACAGGTCGCGACCTGTCCCTACTTATACCAACCAGAACGGACAGGTCACGACCTGTCCCTACTTATACCAACCGGCATATTTAATATAGTTGTCGGCAATTCTGTTTATTTCTCCTGAAATTAATTCTTGGCTGATATCCTTTATTTTTTTTGCAGGCAACCCGGCATAAATACATCCAGATTTTATGTGTGTTCCTTTTGTGACAACCGCTCCCGCAGCTATGATGGAATTACTCTCCACAACGCAATCATCCATAATAATGGCACCCATTCCAACCAAAACATTGTCATGAATCGTACATCCATGAACCATCGCATTGTGACCAATTGAAACATTATTTCCAATATTAGTTGGCGATTTTTTATAGGTGGCGTGAATAATGGCTCCATCCTGAACATTTACCTTATTGCCCATTTTAATATAATGTACATCGCCTCTGATAACCGCATTATACCATACACTGCATTGGTTTCCCATAATTACTTCTCCAATAATTACAGCGGTCTCGGCAATAAAACAATCTTCTCCGAAAATGGGTTTATTTCCATTTAATTCTTTGATAATCATATTGTTAATATTTTAAAATTAAGTTTCAGATCAGCATCCAAAAATTCGTACATTATATATTAGAATGAGGAGTTTATATTGGGACAACCGCCTCTTTTTGGTGCTCTGCAACCAAAATTAAAACCTAAAGTAATTTGATGGTATCCAGCATCGTCAAACAAAATTTCCCCTGATTGTTTGGTGTAAGTATAGGACACCATAAAATTTTTATAATTAACGCCAACAATTGGCGTTAAATAGTTGAGTTCTTCGGTATCGGCATTGTCAAAGCCTTTTCTGTATGAAAAAGCTGCCCAAAGTTGCGCATCTGCAACATCTTTATAAACTTTTAAATTGAAATCCACAAACTTCTCACCCGTTCTTTCAATAGTTTGCATCATTACTGAAGGTTCCATCTGCAAATTTTTTCCTTGTCCATAATAATAACCAAATGTCACCAAATACCTTCTTAAATTTAGCGATTCATAACGATCATATAGATTCCTGGCGGTGAGCATTATATTTTTTGCCGTAAAGTATGAGAAAAAGCCACCCTTATGGTAGGCCATTCCAAAATCGGCATTGAAATAATTCTCGCTTTGAACAATTTGTGAAATCACTGGATCGGGAATCACAAAAGAACTTTCATCCACACTGTTATTGACAGCCATGAAAGAAAGCCCAAACGACAGTTGGTCCACTTCTTCCATTCTTCCGAAGTTTAAATGATAGGCATAAGTGCCCTGTACGCCTTGTTGGGAATGATAGCCATTTTTATCATTAAAAAGAATTAATCCAACACCCATATTTTCACCAATTCGTGTATGAGCACTTAAGGTTTGTAAGGAAGGCGCATCTTCAATTCCTGCCCATTGGCTGCGCGCTGTCAGCCTTATTTTTCCGCAATTTCCAACACCTGCTGCCGCAGGATGCACCAAATATACATTATCCGATAAATAATCAGAATAAATTGGTAACGTTTCCTGAGATTTTACATGGCTTGGAATGCTAAAAAGCAATCCTAAAATTAGAATC
>DAIQBF010000004.1:3496-19947 GCA_036781305.1 Lutibacter sp. | reverse complement strand
ATAGATTGTAATAATAAAAAGAAAAAATAAAATTAAAAAATACAATACTATAATAAAAAAAAAAATAATTTCAAATATATCATAATTATACCTAAAAAAGCAATGATGGACAATATATTGTAAGGAGTGTTTAAAAAATCGCACTTTATTATTGACATTCTCATCACCTCCTAAACTTGTTTTTACAATGTTTTAACAAAAAATTAATTAATCACTTTAAAATATTTGTATCTTTGTATCATCTTATGAAGCAAATATTTAGGAAAATATCGGCAATTATAATGGCATTTGTGGTTTTATTATCTACGATGTCCTTTACAGTCAGTAAGCACTATTGTGGTCATTCGTTGGTTGATATTGCACTATTTTCTAAAGCTGAATCCTGCGGAATGGAGTTGCAAAAACCAGCTTCCACAAAAGATTGTGACCTCAAAAAAAGCGATTGCTGTAAAGATGAAATTAAACAATTCACAGGGCAAAATGAATTAAACACAAACTTTTCAACCTTAAATTTTGAACAACAAGTATTTGTAGCTTCTTTTACTTATGCTTATATTAATTTATTTGAAGGGTTAACCAAAAACGTTATTCCCTTTAAATATTATACCCCGCCATTGCTGGTTTCAGACATCCTTGTTTTGGACCAAGTTTTCCTTATCTGATTATTTAATGATTTTTTTGACTGCCAAAGTATTTAACTTTTGGCGTTAAAGCATTGTTGTGATTTATTTCTAAATTATTTCTTAATGTTCTATCAAAATCAACTCATTAAATAATTAAAAAAATGTTCGATAAACTTATAAAATATTTTCTTTACAACAGATTGGTTACTGTTCTTCTGCTTGCCTCATTTATTGGCTGGGGTTTGGTTACGGCGCCTTTTAGCTGGGATATTGGTTTTCTTCCAAAAGATTCCGTTCCTGTAGATGCCATACCTGATATAGGTGAAAACCAACAAATTGTATTTACCGATTGGTCCGGACGATCTCCACAGGATATTGAAGACCAAATTACTTATCCGTTAACCACTTCCTTATTGGGAATTCCAGGAGTGAGATCCATTAGAAGCACCTCCATGTTTGGGTTTTCAATTATCTATATCATTTTTGAAGAAGATGTAGAATTCTATTGGTCCCGAACCCGGGTTCTGGAAAAACTAAATTCGCTTCCTGCCAATGTATTGCCTCAGGGCGTTGCGCCTTCCATGGGACCGGATGCAACCGGATTGGGGCAAGTATTTTGGTACACCTTGGAAGGTCGAGATGCCCAAGGAAATGTTACTGGGGGCTGGGATTTACATGAATTGCGCACCATACAGGATTTTTATGTAAAACTAGGATTAAGCGGCACTACCGGCGTGGCAGAGGTTGCTTCCGTAGGTGGATTTGTCCAAGAATACCAAATTGACGTAAATCCGGATGCCTTGAAAGCCTTCAATATTGGCATAGACCAAGTGATGATGGCTGTGAAAAATTCGAACCGTGACATAGGCGCGAAAACTCTGGAAATTAACAAAGTTGAATATCTCGTTCGAGGTCTTGGCTACATAAAATCTGTTAAAGACATTGAAAATACGGTAGTTGCCGAAAAGGACAACAAGCCAATCCTGATTAAAGATTTAGGAGTTGTTCATTTAGGCCCCGCCGAACGACGTGGAATTTTAGACAAAGGCGGTGCCGACGTAGTTGGCGGTGTGGTTGTGGCTCGCTATGGTTCCAATCCGTTACAGACCATTGAAAATACCAAAAAACGAATTAAGGAAATCTCCGTTGGATTGCCTCAAAAAACCCTGGCCGATGGCACCGTAAGCAAGGTCACTATCGTTCCATTTTATGACCGGACACAGCTCATTCACGAAACCATTGGCACGTTAGAGAATGCACTTTCCCATGAAATCCTGATAAGCATTATCGTGATTATTGTGTTGGTGCTCAACTTAAGGGCTTCTCTTTTAATTTCCAGTTTGTTGCCTGTAGGAGTACTTATGACCTTTATTGCAATGCGTTATTTTAACGTAGATGCCAACGTTGTAGCCTTGTCTGGAATTGCCATAGCTATTGGAGTGATGGTAGATGTGGGAATTATTTTTGTGGAGAACACCATAAGGCATCTGGAAATGCCTGAAAATAAGGATTCAAAAGGTGCGAAACTTTTGGCTGTTATCCAACAAGCCACTGTAGAAGTTTTTCCTGCGGTAACTACTGCCCTATTAACCACAGTGGTGAGTTTTTTACCCGTATTTTTTATGGAAAATGCTGAAGGAAAATTGTTTAGGCCATTGGCTTTTACCAAAACCTTTGCGCTTGGCGCTTCCTTTATCGTCGGAATTCTAATTCTGCCTATGCTTTCTTATTTTGCATTTAATATCAAGATTCAAAAGGCCAAATTTGTTAGAATATGGAATATTGTCTTGATAGTTTTGGGGTTATTTTTAGCTATTTACTTTAGCTTTTGGCTGCCTCTTGCTTTGGTGGCAATAGGAATCTTAAGGTTGCTTGAAGATAAGAATCCACAGTTTTTAGGGAAATACTCCACGCAAATTACGTTGTTTATCATTGTAGCCGTAACGTTGTTTTTCCTAACAGAGGAATGGCTGCCGTTGGGACATCAAAATTCTGTGTTTTCAAACTATATTTTTGTAATTTCCATGTTGGCAATTACGTTGGCAGTTTTGCTGAGCATGGTCAAATTTTACGAACCTATTTTAAGTTGGTGCCTTGTCAATAAAGGGAAATTTTTGTTGTTACCAATAATCACCATTTTCTTTGGAGCTTTGATTTGGCTGGGCTTCCCCAAAATCTTTGGTTTTGCGGCCAACGGATTTGATAAGATGGGATGGGATGTAAGAACTACTTCAGTTTGGTCAGGTATGTCCAATACTTTTCCCGGAGTTGGAAAAGAATTTATGCCTTCTTTAAATGAAGGAAGCTTTTTACTGATGCCAACTTCTATGCCTCATGTTGGAATTGAAGAATCAAAGAAAACCTTGCAACAGCTCGATATTGCGGTTACGGCCATCCCTGAAGTGGAAGTGTCAGTCGGTAAATTGGGCAGAATTGAAAGTGCACTGGATCCTGCACCTATTTCCATGTATGAAAATATCATTAACTATAAACCGAAATATATTCTTTCAGATGATGGAAAACCAATAGCCTTTAAAGTGGATAAGCGCAATCGCTTTATCTTGAAATCGGGTGATACTTTAAGCAATGAGGAAGCTATAAACCAAAGGGTTTCAGAAGAAAACCTTATTGAAGATGAGGATGGTAGTTATTATAGAAACTGGCGTGAACACATCAAAAATCCCGATGATATTTGGGATGAAATCGTAAAAGCCACCAATATTCCAGGAGTTACTTCAGCACCTAAACTGCAGCCTATTGAAACCCGTTTGGTCATGTTGCAAACTGGAATGCGGGCACCTATGGGAATAAAAGTGTATGGCCCAAACTTGCTAATTATTCAGGAATTCGGAATGCAGCTGGAAGGTATTTTAAAAGAAGTGCCCTCTGTAAAAGCCGAAGCTGTTTTTGCCGATCGTACCGTGGGAAAACCCTATCTGGAAATTGAAATCGACAGAAATGCCATTGCGCGATATGGTTTAAGCATAGAAGATGTGCAACAAACCATGGAAACTGCCATTGGCGGGATGGAAATTACCACTACCGTTGAAGGCAGGGAACGTTTCCCTGTTCGGGTGCGTTATCCACAAGAGTTGCGTGATGATCCCGAAAGCATTAAAAAAATATTGGTGCCTACCAAAAGCGGCGCTCAAATTCCGCTGGGAGAATTGGCAAAATTGCATTACTTGCGTGGCCCGCAAATGATAAAAAGTGAAGAAACCTTTTTGGTTGGCTATGTCTTGTTCGACAAACGAGATGGCTTTGCCGAGGTGAATGTGGTGAACGATGCACAGAAATACATTCAGGATAAAATTGATTCTGGCGAATTAACAGTCCCTGCAGGGGTGAGTTATAAGTTTTCTGGAAATTATGAAAATCAGGTACGAGCCGTAAAACGTCTGGCTATTGTAATTCCAATCAGTTTGGTTTTAATATTCCTGTTGTTGTACTTCCAGTTTAAAACCATCATCGCATCCACCATTCACTTTTCTGGAGTATTTGTGGCCTTTTCCGGTGGATTTATTATGATTTGGTTATATGGGCAACCGTGGTTTATGGATTTTGCGATTTCTGGAGAGAATATGCGCGACTTGTTTCAAATACACACCATCAATTTGAGTGTGGCGGTTTGGGTCGGTTTTATTGCCCTTTTCGGAATTGCGACAGACGACGGGGTTTTAATGGGGACTTACATTCACCAAGTTTTTGAAAAACGCAATCCGAAAACTGTTCCCGAAGTTCGCGATGCAGTACTGGAAGCCGGATTAAAAAGGGTAAGGCCTGCAATGATGACCACCGCTGTAGCTGTAATTGCGCTATTGCCAGTTTTGTCTTCCACAGGAAAAGGAGCTGATATTATGGTGCCTATGGCAATCCCCATTTTCGGAGGAATGATCATTCAAATCATGACCATTTTTGTAGTGCCTGTGTTGCAGGCTATCTGGAGGGAAAATGCGGTAGCCCCCTCTAACTCCCCCGAAGGGGAAGAATCAGATTCTCCTAATGTAAAACCATAGAATTAAAAGTAATACATAATGAAAAAATCTTTATTAAAATATTTTCAAAAGCGATTTTCAGGAATGAAATTTATCCTGCTATTGCTGTTTCTTTGGGGCTTGGGAGGCAACTCGCAAACACTAGACCAATATTTGCAGACAGCCGCAGAAAACAATCCGAAACTGAAATCGGCTTATGCGCAATTTGAAGCAGCGATGCAAAAAGCCCCTCAGGTATCGAGTTTGCCTGATCCAACCTTGACCATGAGCGCTTTTGGAAAAATGGTAGAAACAAGGTTGGGAGGGCAAGAAGCCAAATTTTCTTTGACGCAAATGTTTCCATGGTTCGGAACGCTTCAGGCAAAGGAAGATGCTTCGGTTTTAATGGCTGAAGCCAAATTTCAGAACTATTTAAATCTGCGAAACCAATTGTTCTTCGACGTAAAATCGGTTTATGCAGAATTGTACGCGCTTGACAAAACCATTCAACTTAAAGAAGAAAATCTGGCCATCCTGGATTCCTACCGCGAATTGTCATTAAGCCGATTCAAAAGCGGAAATGCCCCAATGGTAAATGTGATCAAAGTGGATATTAAAAGAGAAGCTGCAATTACAGAAATTAAACTGCTTGAAGATAGGATGAAACCTTTGGAAACCGAGTTCAATTTACTGCTGAACCAAAAATCGGAAATGACGGTGCAGGTGCAAGATACGTTGCTGTTCAAAAATCCGGAAATTTTATTGGATTCTGAAGATTTATTTAAAAACCATCCCAGCGTTGTCGGTTTGGAAAAGCAAAAAGAATCTTATGAAATTCAGCAAATAGTGGCTCAAAAAGAAGGATTGCCAATGCTTGGTTTGGGAATTGATTATTCCATCATTTCAAAACGCACCGATGCCAATCCGGAAATGAACGGACAAGATGCTGTAATGCCCATGTTCACCGTGACCTTGCCAATTTTTAGAAAAAAATACAACGCCGCCAAAAAAGAAGCCGCGTTTATGGTAAGCAGCTTGGAACAGGAACAGGAAGCCCAAAAGAATGAATTGCAAAGTGCTTATGAATTGACAATTTATGAGCTTAGAAAAGCCGAACAACTCATCGCTTTATATAAAAAGCAACTCCTTAGTTCAGTGCAGGCAAACAAATTGCTTATTTCCGGTTTTAGCAATGCCACCATAGATTTTGAAGAGGTTTTGCAAATGAATCAAGATATATTAATGTTACAAACCCAAAAAGTGGAAGCGATAAAAAATGGATTTACAGCAGAAGCCAAGTTGGAATATTTAATTTCAAAGACAGAAGAATAATGAAACGAGCAAAACAAATTTTGATATATAAAAAAATAATTTATGGCGAACAGCAGCTGTTACCGCTAAAAAATAAAATGTAAACAGATGAAAGCAAAAAATAAAAAATTACTGAAAACAGTCGGAATTTTGGTTATTGGAATCTTATTGGGATGGCTGTTATTTGGCGGCGGAGAAAAACAAACTGACACTCACGACCATAGTAATGACGTAGCGGAGCAAATATGGACATGTTCCATGCATCCGCAAATCAGAAGAAACGAACCTGGACTTTGTCCAATATGCGGAATGGATTTAATTCCGCTGGAAACTACCAATGAGGGAACTGACCCCAACAGTCTTCAAATGAGTGAAGATGCCATGAAATTGGCCAATATAACCACTATGGTTGTTGGAGCTAGCAATGCGACCAAAGAAATAAGACTGAACGGAAAAGTGCAGATAGATGAACGCAACGCCTACTCACAATCTACCCATATTCCCGGAAGGATTGAACAGATTTCCATCAACTTTACCGGAGAAAAAGTTAGTCGCGGACAAACTCTGGCAACCGTTTATTCACCTGAATTGGTCACTGCCCAAGAAGAATTGCTGCAAGCGGCAAGCATCAAGGAAAGTCAGCCGGAATTATTTGAAGCTGCTCAGGAAAAATTGCGAAATTGGAAAATAGGACAGGCGCAAATCAATCAGATTATTGCCAATAAAAAACCCATTCAGCGATTTTCCATCCATGCCGACGTAAATGGCATAGTGACCAAAAAAATGGTGGATTTGGGCGATTATGTTGAACGCGGAATGCCTATTTATGAAATTTCGGATCTTTCCAAAGTTTGGGTGCTCTTCGATTTATATGAAAGTGAACTCGGATGGATTAAAGTAGGCAATGAAATTGAATATACCGTTAATTCATTGCCGGGAGAAATCTTTAAAGGAAAAATAAGTTTTATTGATCCTTTACTCAATTCACAAACCCGCGTGGCTTCTGCCCGTGTGGAGGTAAACAATAAAGACGGGCGGTTAAAACCCGAAATGTTTGCTTCCGGGATTGTAAAAAATAACGTCGGAAAAGCGGATTCCCAAGAAATCGTAATTCCGAAATCGGCCGTATTGTGGACAGGAAAACGTTCGGTCGTTTATATGAAAGAAGGTTCAGGATTTAAAATGCGCGAAATTACCTTAGGGCCATCACTTGGAGATTCTTACATTGTAAAAAGCGGTTTGGAAACAGGTGAAGAAATTGTTTCAAACGGAACCTTTACCATTGATGCCGCAGTGCAATTAGCGGGCAAACCAAGCATGATGAATCCCGAAGGCGGAGCTGTAGTAACAGGACATGCAGGAATGGATATGGGCGGTGACAATAAGAAAAATAAACCCGAAACGAAGATGAGCGATAAAGAAATGAAAAACATGGACGCGCCTAAAACGGAAAATGTTACCGACCATTCCAAAATGGAAAAAAGGATTGCCGTTTCTAAAGACTTTCAAAATCAATTAAAAAAAGTGTTTGACCAATACATTATTTTAAAAGACAACTTAGCGAAAGATGACAACAGTGCAACCCAAAAGTCGGCTACAGCAATGTTAAATGCAATGACAAAGGTTGACATGAAACTGTTAACCTATCAAGAAGCACATAATCATTGGATGTTGATTGGCAAAGAAATTACCGCCTCAGCAGCTTCCATTTCTAAAACTTCAGATATCGCAGTCCAAAGAAATCATTTCAAACATTTGTCGGCTCATTTAATAAAAGCCGTGAAATTATTTGGCATCAACCAACAAGTATATGAACAATTTTGTCCGATGGCCGATGATAATAAGGGAGCTTATTGGTTAAGCCTTTCAAAAGAAATCAAAAATCCTTATTTCGGTGAAGCTATGCTTACCTGTGGAGAAACCAAATCAATAATAAAATGAAACGAGCATTAAATATTTTGACACACAAAGAAATGATTAATGGCGAACCTGCCAGCTGGCAGGTAGGTTCTATTACCTTTAAAAAATAAAATTTAAACAGATGAAACGAGCCATAACAAATTTTGATACACAGCAGAATGAATAATGGCGAACTGCATCTGTACCAATAAAAAATAAAAATTAAACAGATGAAAGATTGTTGCAAAACAGGATCAGAGTCCAAATCAAAATTAGAAATATGGGCAAAAAGGGCACTTTGGGGAATTATTGCATTAATAGTTATCGGAGCCGCCTTTAATCAATTATTTAACACTTAAAATTTTAACAAATAAAAACAATTTAAAAATGAAAAAATTAAAAATAACCGTGGGAATAATGGCTCTAACGCTAGTAACCCTAACTGTATTCTCCTGTAAAGACACCAAAAAAAGTGATGACCAAAAAAATGACGGTCAAATGGAAATGAACGACACCATGAATCATTCAGGTAGTGAAAACATGGAAATAAATCATCAAACCATGCAAAATGATAACACGATGGATGGAACTCAAAAAACTTCAAAAGCCACCGCAATTTTAAATAATTATCTACAGCTAAAAAATGCTTTGGTGGCCGATGATTCTGAAAAAGCCGCAACCGCAGGTAAAAAATTATTTGATGCATTTTCCCAATTTGACAGCTCCTCTATTGCTGAGGCACAAAAACAGGAAATAACTGAAATTATTGATGATGCGCGCGAACACGCTGAGCATATTTCTGAAAACAGTGGGAAAATGGAGCACCAAAGGGAGCATTTTGAAATGCTGAGTAAAGATGTTGAAGATTTAATAGCTATTGTTGGAACAGACAGAAAGCTTTATAAAACCTTTTGCCCTATGTACAATGAAGGTAAAGGTGGCATATGGCTAAGCGAAACCAAGGAAATCAAAAATCCATATTTCGGAAGCAAAATGATGACTTGCGGATCCATTCAAAAAGAAATTCAATAATGCATGAAGGTTTTAAAAATCATACTATTAATAATGTTGTTGGTTTTTGTGGGAATTCAGTTTATTCCCACAGACCGCAACCAGAGCGATATTGTGCCTGCCACAGATTTAATGGAGGTTTACAATGTTCCTGAAAAAGTGGAAGTGATTTTTAAAACATCCTGTTATGATTGCCACAGCAACAATACCGTTTACCCGTGGTACAACAAAATCCAGCCTGTAAGTTGGGTGATGCAAGGCCATATAAAAAAAGGAAAAGCTGAGTTAAATTTTAGCGAATTTGGTTCCTATTCCGGGAGAAAGCAAAAAAGTAAGTTTAAGTCAATTTTGAGTCAGGTAAAAGACGGTGAAATGCCGCTGTCTTCCTATAGATTGATGCATAGAAATGCAAAACTTTCAGAAAATGATAAAAAAGATCTAGAAGAATGGATAAACAAAATGTTATCAGATTAATAAATAATTTTAAAACAACAAAAATGAAAAATTTAAAAATAAGTATCGCCGCAATACTATTATTGGTATCTCTTACCAATGCACAGGAAAAAGGAAAAATGAACCATGACCATAGTAAAATGAATATAGGTGAGATGAAGGATATGCAAATGTCCCCTGAATTTAATGATGTAAATATTGCTGCAGCATATGAACATTATATCCATATAAAAACTGCCTTAGTAGGTTCAGACAACAACGAAGCCAAAAAAGGCGCTACAATGCTTTCTGAAACACTTAAGAAAGTTAAAGGATCTGAGTCCGCAAGTAAGGCCTCAAAAAATATAGAAAATGCAGAAGATTTAAAATCACAACGAATCACTTTTTCTGAATTGAGCGATGCGATGGCTGTTTTGGTAAAAGGAAATTTAAAATCGGGAATGATTTATAAAGACTTCTGTCCGATGGCTTTAGATGGCGGAGCTTATTGGCTGTCTTCAGAAAAAAATATCCTTAATCCATATTTTGGAGATAAAATGCTCAAATGCGGAACCGTTAAAGAGGTTCTCCAATAAATAAAAAATCCTAAGATAAAATAGGATTGCAACAATATCAAATAATACTCAATACTCATAATCTAAAAATAACAAAAAATGAAAACAAAAATTTTAATTGCAATTTTAACAGTAAGCGTTTTTACAATTTCAACCGTAAAAGCCCAGGAAAAACAAATGAAAATGGATCACAGTAAAATGAAAATGATGGACAAAAGTAAGGAAGTGGAAATAAAACATGAGCTCATGGAAATCGACACTATGTACACTTGTCCAATGCATGCGGATGTAAAAAGCGATAAACCAGGCACTTGTCCTAAATGTGGAATGGACTTACAAAAAATGGAAAATGCTAAAAAAAAACCATGTTGCGGAGGAATGAAAATGGAATGTGATTCAACAAAAATGGGAATGGGTCATTCTAAAATGGAAATGAAACAAGATTCACCAGAAATGAAAATGGATCATTCTAAAATGACAAAAACTTTTGTTTGTTCAATGCATCCTGAAGTTACAAGTGACAAACCAGGCAAATGTTTAAGTTGCGGTATGGCTTTACAGGCTGCTAAAACACCTGCAAAAAAGCAAAAATAATTCATTTTTAATACCTTAAATATGAAAGAATTAAAAGCATTTGTGAGGCTCCAAAGACTCACAGACATCGTTAACAAACTTCGGGAGCAAGGCTTTTGCTGTCTTACGGTTTTTGAAGGGGAGGGAATGGGTCATTATTCAGACAACAGAAAAGAATGGTCTTCACTTAAACATCCATTTTCACACTCTAAAATAGCCAAAATAGAAATGGTTATCTCCAAAGAAGAGGTAAATAAAGCGATGCAAATTATTCATGAAAACGGAAAAACAGGTTATCCCGGGGACGGAATTATATACGTTACGGAAGTTTCAGTCCCTTTAAAAGTAAAAACCCTGGAACCTGATGAAATCATATAAAATATACCATTAGGCAAACATTCAAAATTAACAGCTTGTCGTGCGGAAGCCTAGGCAAACATTCGAAAAAGCTTTACAAAATGTAAATGGCACAATCTCAGTACAGGTTAGACTAAATCCGCCAGAAGCTATTATTGAAAAAGCCGGAAATTATAGCATTGGTGAAGATCAACCAATTACTCCCCCAAAAAAACAAGGGCGGCCGTTGTTGTGGATAGCCTAAACGATTATATAAAAATAAAATATTAATGCAGCGATTTATAATGCCACAACCATAGCTTCCAAATTATAACAAGATTATTGAGAGCAAGGTAAATTGATGTTAACAGATTTTAAAAATTCAAACAATGGAAAATAAAACTCCTTTAAAAGTTAATCCTGAAGCGCCAAGAAAAGCCAAAAAAGAGATTATCATTATCTCCGGAAGCAGCGGGCTGATAGGTACGGCATTAATTCACCAGTTAGCATCCCAATACCGAATAGCGGGGCTGGATAATACCGGTTACCCTTTTCCGCCAGCAGAAGCCGAATGTGTGTGTTTGGATATTACCAGTGACGAAAGCATGAAATTTGTTTTTGAAAGGATTCGTTATGAATATGGAAACAGAATCGCCTCGGTGGTGCATCTGGCGGCTTACTATGATTTTTTGGGAAGGCCTTCCGATATGTATGATAAGATAACGGTTCAGGGAACGAAAAGATTATTGAAGTTTTTACAGGATTTTGAAGTGGAACAATTCATCTTTTCAAGCAGTATGCTTATTTATAAACCTTCCTCCCCAGGGATAAAAATAAATGAAAAATCGCCGCTGGAACCCAAATGGGATTATCCAAAATCAAAAGTAACCACTGAAAAGGTGCTCCATGAACATAGGGGTAAAATTCCCGTGGCGATTTTGCGCATGGCGGGCGTTTACAGCGAAGAAGGCAATTCCATACCCATCACAAACCAAATACAACGCATTTACGAAAAGCAATTTTCGGCACGTTTATACCCAGCCAATACAGCTCATGGCAGTACTTATGTACACCTCGACGATCTGGTAAATTCCATCGTAAAGACCATAGAAAAAAGAAAAGAACTTCCGCCGGAAACAGTGTTGAATATTGGAGATGACGAAACCTTGTCCTATCAGGAATTGCAGGATATTATCAGCACCGAAATACTGGGCAAAACGCAGGAAATTATACACATCCCAAAATGGTTTGCCAAAGCAGGGGCATTTATGCAAAACCTATTCGGCAAAGCTTTTATAAAACCGTGGATGATTGACCTTGCCGATGACCATTTTGAAATGGACAGTTCTAAAGCTAAAAAGTTATTGGGCTGGCAACCAAAATACGGTTTGCGGAATACCCTGCCTAAAATGATCAAAAAATTAAAAGATGATCCCGAAAAATTTTACCGGGTGAATAAACTGGAATAAAAATCGGAAATGTGCATTCATCAACCTTGTCACCAGCAGTTTATTAGGCGAATGAGGAAGCATATTGTTATGGATGGCTACCAGGGGAAATAGATACGAAACCTTAATCAGAAATTTGTATTTTAGTGAAGTATTTGAGATCCAAAATAATAAATTGAGTTTTAAAAATGTATAAAATCGAAAAACATGGCAAAACATCAGGAAAAAAATCAGCATCACAAGGAAAAAGGCATGGGTTCAAGAGGCGTTACCCGCCCGATGATGCACATGGATCATAATTCACACAAGCAAAGTGATGAAGGAATGGACATGGACAATATGAAAATGGGCATGGACGACCGAATGGAAATGTTGAAGATGCATCACAAGCAAACTCTTTGGGTCTTTTGGGCAGTGGTAATGCTAGGTGTCTGGATGATCGCCTCCCCACTTACTTTCGATTACGCAAAAAACGCGGTCGAACCAAGTGGAGGAAGACCTGTTTGGTTGTCCCTTACCAATCGTATTGCCGCAATGCGCTGGAGCGATATTATCAGTGGAATATTGCTGGTGTTTTTTGGATGGCGTTCCCTCAAACCCAACCGCCCTTACAGCGTTTGGATATGTTGCTTTATAGGAATATGGATCAGTATGGCTCCCCTTATTTTCTGGGCACCAACTGCTGTTGCCTATTATAACGGAACCATGGTAGGTGCCCTGATTATTGCATTGACCATTCTTATTCCCGGGATGCCAAACATGACTATGTTCATGAAAATGGGGGGTGATGTACCTACGGGTTGGAGCTATAATCCTTCAAGCTGGCCGCAGCGCTCGATTATGATTGGATTGGCATTCATAGGATGGTTAGCCTCCCGGTATTTGGGAGCTTTTCAATTGGGTTATATTGATTATGCCTGGGACCCTTTCTTTGGTGAAGGCACCATAAACGTTTTAAATTCCGATATGTCACATTCTTGGCCAGTATCCGATGCTGCATTGGGAACCCTTGCATATACTTTGGAATTTCTGATGGGCTTTATGGGGGGAACCTCCCGATGGCGCACCATGCCGTGGATGGTCACTTTTTTTGGCATTTTGGTAATTCCACTTGGATTGGTGAGTATTTTTTTGGTCATTTCACAACCTCTCACGGTAGGAGCCTGGTGTGCCCTCTGCCTGTTTTCAGCTTTAGTGATGCTTCCAATGATCCCATTGCAAATTGATGAAGTGGTTGCCATGTGGCAACATATGGTTCAAAGAAAACAAAAAGGAGATTCCTTATGGAAAGTGTTCTGGAAAGGTGGCGAAGCGCTGTCCACCGAAACGGATCAACGTTCCCCCGAACTTGCCGAATTTATTGACAGTCCCTGGATGGTGTTTAAATCTTCAATTTGGGGAATGACCTCCCCCTGGATGTTAGTGATTTCCACAATTTTAGGGCTTTGGTTGATGGTCTCTCCCACGGTTTTCAGGATTGGGATAGAAACTCCAGCTGCCGATTTAAATCATTTGGGCGGGGCACTTGTGATTGTATTTGCGGTTGTGGCCATGGCCGAGGTACTTAGAAGTTTCCGTTACTTCAATGTGTTGCTGGGTTTGGGTTTAGCCGTGATGCCTTGGTTTATTGAAGATGTCAATCTAGTGCTTACTTTAAGCAGTAGCTTAACAGGACTTTTTGTAATGGCACTTTCCTTTTCAAAAGGGAAAATAAAGGAGAAATATGGGCTATGGGATAAATATGTGGTGTAAAAAATACTCACAAGCATCATGGAAGATTGTGGATATATGAAATAATTAAATAGGAAAAACTTTTCCTTAACAAAAAACTATTTCAAATAATTTGAACCCGAACAAACTTTTTGCCGTATATCAAAGACCCATATTATATGAGAGCAATGCTTACCTAGGCTGAGGTAAAAAAGAACTGCTAATACTATTAAAAATAATGGATAAAAATAAAAGAGAATCCGATAAGAAATTTTTTAAAACATTATTCTATAATTCGAGATGGACTTTGGGAACTGTACTGCTAATTGCTGTTCTTTATATTTTATTTTTACCAAAAGAAATGAACAGCCAAATTTGGAAATGGTCAATTATTGGCATTGCTGCCCTGAAGGTATTTTTAATTGTAAAGCTTACTTTTGGTCAGTTAAGCAGGGTTCTTGGAGAGAGCCACTCTTTAAAGCATGTATTAGGACTTTTTATGCTTATTATAAGTTCAATAGTCCTCTCTTTTGCTTCAGATTATTTTGCACTTTACCTCAATGAAGCGGTCAGTTTTAAAACCAATCTGATTAACACAGAGCCTTCAATATTCCTGTTTTTTGAATTTTTCTATTATTCACTTATTTCATTTGCTACAGTAGGTTATGGTGATTTTGTACCTGTATCCTTATCAGCTAAATTTCTTGTGATATTAGAAACAATACTTTACTTTTTTGTATTGATTTTTGCGACGACCAATATAAACCGGATTAACATCATTGATTGAATAAGTAAATTAACTATAAATATTAAGTCTAAATAATTTGATAATGAAAAACACACTCTTATATCCTATATTCTTCTTCCTTCTAAATCTAATCTTAAATACCCAGACAGAACAGTCTATAGAAGGAGATATTGACATTCTGCCGGGGTTTGTTTTAGGGTCTGCCTTAGGAGCAGTTTTTATGAGTATAAGTACCATTATTGTGGCCAATAACGCACAATTATTAAAAAGGAAAATAGGTAAAAAGTAATGGACGAAAAACGAAAATACTTTAAGTTGAAGTCTATTGGGCTTTGTGAGACCAGTTAATGACTTCACACAAAAATTATTTCCAAGCTATTGGAAATGTGTGAATCATATAACTTCAACAAAGAATTTTGTAACAAGAATTAGCGGTACTGAACGTATATTTGTAATTCATAATTATTTTAATTATATTTAATAAACACAAATAAACATGAAAACATTGGCAATTATTTTTTCGATAGTAGGGATTGTAATTTTAAATAGTTGTAGCCAGAAAACAGACTCCAAAGCGATGCTTCAAGATTCTGAAACCAGAACTGAAATTTTTACTGCAATAACAGGTAATCAAGATTATATGACAGAATTTATGGAAAACATGCAAAACAACCAACACGCCATGCAAATGATGGAGGGCAATCAAAAAATGATGGGTGCTATGATAAAAGGAAATGGAATACAAATGATGATGAAAGACAGTATGATGATAAAAAACATGATGGGACAAATGATGAATAATGGCGAAATGATGGCAAATATGATGAAAATGATGAACGATAAAGGAATGATGAGCGAAGACTGTATGAAATCAGGAATAAAATTGATGAACAATAAAGGAATGAACATAAAAGGAATGGCGGAAATGAAAAATTGAGCTACTGGATAACCTTAATACTAAAGTATAATCGATAAAATTAAATATTATGAAAACATTAGTAACACTTTTAACGGTAATTGGTCTTCTTACTTTAACAAGCTGTACACAAGATTCAGATGTAAATACAATGATGCACAATAATGGAGGTTCCTATTACTGGGGAATGCATATGGGCTGGTGGATTTTCGCATGTCTAATCGTAATAGTATTGTTAGTGTTGCTTTTCAATTCCTCAAAAAGAAAATGACCTATAGCATTTGACATTGTCAAGAGCATTTCATGGGGACAGTTGTCTCAAAAATTATGTTATGCCAAAAACTTGAAACTTTGGCATAATGAATGAAATTGACCTTAAAAACACCCATTAAAAAAATAAGAGGTATCAATTTATTAAAACTATATTTTCTTGATAACCAAAATCCATCATATCATAATAGTAAATATAAGATTTAAACCATTTTTTAACACTAAAATTAATTAAATAAAAATATTATGAAGATTTTAATAGCAGCAACAAAAAACTGTCAACATAGGCCATCACTCGAGAAAGTACTTCAAACCGCTTGGTTGCCTTATAAAGTAATTTTTTTTGAGGACCATCCTGAATTCTTAGAAAAATATCATTTGAAACACTCACCTTTATTGCTTGTAGATGAAAAAGTTGAATCTGTTGGTATGCCCGAAATAGATAAAATAAATGAACTAAAGGCAAGAATCAAGGATATATCCCAGATTAGAACCCCTAAAAGAGATGAAAATCATATGATTCCCAAAAATGAAGGAACAGAACCTAGTTTAGTCGAAGTTGACGTAACATGGGGCAGTATTCAATCGATAAAGGCAGCTCAACAAGTGCATACGGTGGGAGAGC
>DAIQBF010000004.1:1441-3486 GCA_036781305.1 Lutibacter sp. | reverse complement strand
AGCTAGAAGTATATAACCACCACAATAAGGGTTTGTCCATTATCGATGCGCGAAAACCCGATACCTTCGGCTCAGTAACTATACCAGGTTCGAAAAATATTCCTTATGACGAATTGGTGGAAAGAATAGATGAATTGGACAAAAACAACCCCAGTATATTTTTTTGTAATGGCCCACAATGCCCACAATCATCAACAGCAATAAAGAACCTTTTAGAAGCTGGTTATCCAGCTGATAAAATTTTATACTATAGGGGAGGAATGCATGACTGGATTACCTTAGGTCTTCCAGTACAAAAATTATGAAAAGCAGCACTTTAAGCAAAAAATATATTTAAAGCAATAAAGAAATTAAATAAAACTAAAATTAAAACACATGAATTATTATTTTTCAAAATCACTCGTAAACATAACCTTTGATGAAGCCATTCAAAAAGTTACGGAATCATTAAAAGAAGAAGGCTTTGGCATATTGACTGAAATCGACATAAAAGCCACCTTAAAGAAAAAACTGGATGTGGATTTTTATAATTACAAGATCCTGGGCGCATGCAATCCGCCATTTGCCTACAAAGCATTATTGGCTGAGGATAAAATTGGCGCAATGTTGCCTTGCAATGTAATTGTACAGGAAAAAGAAGCGGGAAAAGTGGAAGTTTCTGCAGTAGATCCTGTCGCATCTATGCAAGCGGTAGAAAACGGTGAACTCATAGATATAGCCAATGAAATTAGAGCCAGATTACAAAAAGTAATTGAAGCTTTATAGTGTAAAATTCTAGTTAGCAAAGATATTTTCTTTATCAAAAAAGCGATATCAAATAATTTGGAACCAGAGTAAGTGTGCAGGCAGGCTTTAATATTTCAAATGAATATTAAGTCTAAATAATTATATAATGAAAAAAACACCCATATATCTTATATTCTTTTTGCTTCTAAATCTCAGCTTAAATGCCCAGACAGAACAGTCTAAAGAAGGAAATATCAACAATCTGCCAGTTCATGAATACACGCTGGAGATTAACGAAGAAATGGTGAACAAAGCTGGTAAAGATGTGATGGGAATGACCATTAACGGAAGTATCCCTGGTCCAACGTTATATTTTACTGAAGGCGAATATGCTGTAATTCACGTAAAAAACAATATGGATGTGGAAACTTCCATTCACTGGCATGGAATATTATTGCCCAATTTTTATGATGGTGTGCCCTACCTTTCCACCCCACCCATAGCACCTGGAAAAACGCTTAAATATGAATTTGCCATTAAACAAAATGGGACGTATTGGTACCATTCCCATACCATGCTACAGGAACAAAGCGGCGTTTATGGCTCTATAGTTATTCAGCCCAAAGAAAAAATATTGGATTATGACAAGGAATTGGTGTTGATGCTGTCCGACTGGACCAATGAAAAACCGATGGATGTCCTTCGGTTTCTAAAACGAGGCACAGAGTGGTATAATATTAAAAAAGGAACCGCCACGCCATTAAATCAGGTTATCGCTCGGGGAGCTTTGGGAGCTCAAATCGATTTTTGGAGACAGCGAATGGAAGGGGCCGACATCGCGGATATTTATTACCCTGCTTTTTTGATCAATGGTGAAGAAACAATAGAATATCCTGAATTTAAATCCGTTGAAAAAGTTAGATTGCGAATTATAGATGGTGGAGCTTCCACTTCTTTTTGGATGACTTTTGGAGGGGAAACTCCTTGGCTGGTTTCAGCAGATGGGAAAGACGTGGTGCCGGTTAAAAAGAATAAAACATTTATAGGGGTTGCTGAAACTTATGATTTTATCGTAACAATTCCACAAGAAGGTAAAATAGAATTTAAGATTACGGCCCAGGATGGTTCAGGTTCTGCTTCTGCTTTTCTCGGAAAAGGGAAAATTTTACCTGCCCAAAACATTCCGAAGCCCGATAAAATAGGGATGATGCAAAAAATGGCAAAAATGGATATGAAAATGGGTGCACCGGCACTAAAATCCAATCCTAAAAAAGTTGAACCCTACAAAATGAAAGAGAAATGGGGAATGAAGATGGAGA
>DAIQBF010000004.1:0-1431 GCA_036781305.1 Lutibacter sp. | reverse complement strand
AAAATATAAATCATTCAGAAATAGAACAAACTACGAAAACGCCTAAAAAGGAAAGTATAGAAAAGATGGATCATTCCAAAATGGATATGAAAATGAAACCAGATTCAATTCCTTTGGATGAAAAGAATTCAACGAAAAAAGATGATGGAATGCAGGAAATGGGGATGTTTTCTGAATACAACTATGATTATTTAAGATCCCCAAAGAAGACCACTTATAACGAGGATATTCCGGTAAACGAGATCCTTTTAAATCTTACCGGTAATATGTCCAGATATATCTGGAGTTTAAACGGAATCCCCTTATCTGAAACCGATAAGATCAAGATCAAAGGAAATCAGGTTACCAGAATCACATTGAACAATCTTACCATGATGCACCATCCAATGCATTTACATGGGCATTTCTTTAGGGTGATCAATAAAAACGGTGAATATTCTCCGTTGAAGCATACAGTAAATGTGCCGCCTATGCAGGAAATAACCATCGAATTTTATGGGAATGAGTATGGCGACTGGTTCTTTCATTGTCATATTTTATATCATATGATGGGCGGAATGGCTCGGGTTATGAGTTATGACACTCCCAGAGATTCAAGGTTAAAGGAATACCCTTTGTCAAATTTAATTAAAGAAACCAATGAATATTATAGCTGGGGAATGGCAGATGTTGCTTCTCACATGGTGGGCCTGAATCTGGTTTCTTCCAATATCAGAAATCAATTTAATCTTTCAGCCGAATATGGCTGGAACCAAAACATAGAAGCTGAGTTTTCTTATGAATATTATTTAAATGATTGGTTTCGGGTATTTGGTGGGGTAAATATGGAAAATGAAATTGAAGATAGTATGGATGAGATCACTACAACAGCAATTGCCGGAATTCGATATTTTACTCCTTTTATGTTTAATTTAGATGTGCGGGTTGACAATAAACTACGTCCGCAAATTGGTTTGAGTCGGGCCATAACTATTTTTCCAAGGACTGTCATCTTTGGAAGATATGAATATCAGGCCGATTTTGGATGGGCAGATGATTTGCCACAAGGAGATAATTTTAAAAAAGAAGTGACCTGGAGTACAGGAATAGAATATATAGTATCAAAAAACTTTTCATTATTGGGAAGTTATGACAATCGTTTTGGAGCCGGCTTAGGCCTTTCTGCCAAATTTTAAAAACACAATGAATATTAACTTTAAATAATTTTATGATGAAAAACTTAATAATTTTTTTGGTAATCGCAACACTATTATTAACAGTAAGTTGCAAATCTACTTTTAATGCCTCTAAAACCTTACAAAATGATGAAAATCGTAAGGAACTTTATCAAAACGTAATTTCAGATCCCGTCAAATTCACTGAATTTTTAGAAGTCGCAGGCAGCAATGAGGAGGCTCAAATGTTGCTGATGAAAATCCATATGAATTTGAT
>DAIQBF010000003.1:2994-32678 GCA_036781305.1 Lutibacter sp. | reverse complement strand
ATTTTGTGCCATCATCAGAAATTAACGTTGAAATTGGGCCTACAAACAATCCGATTAAAATTAACGGCAAGATTGCCGGGGTTTTCGATTTCCAGGCTACCCATTGCGCTATAATTCCTAAGATTATAATTCCCGCTAATTCTAACATATCTCTTTTTAAAATTGAAGTCGAATATAGTTAAAATTTACCAATTCTTAAATGGTTTTTTAACAAGCATCGCATTGTAATATTTAATTTGGCCGGTAACTTCCTCACCCAGCCAGCTTGGCTTTGTAAATTTTGTGTTTTCGTTTGGCAGTTCAATTTCGGCAATTTTCAAACCTTGGTTTTCCCCCAAAAACTCGTCAACTTCAAAATACAAATTGGAATTTGCAGGAATAATATGTCTTGTTTTTTCTATAATCTCCGGTTCACAAAGCAACAATAAATTTTCGGCTTCATTTAAGGGGATTTCCTTCTCCCATTCAAAACGGGTTGTTCCTGAGGCATTGCTGATTCCTTTTATGGTAATAAAGCCTTGATTGTCTCTTATTCTAATGCGCACCGTTCTTTCGGGCACGGTCGATAAGAAACCCTGTGCTATTTTGTAACTTTTTATCACGTGTCTTTTAAAGTCTCCTGTGACTAAAAATTTTCGTTCTATTTCCTTGTCCATTGCTTGAAAATTATCTGAATTTAATTTCCCAATTGAGTCCGATTGAATAAATCCAGAAATAGTTTCCGGGATCGAAACTTATTTCTTGGTGTGTAACCCCAAATTGTGCGCCCCAGGCGTTTTGTTTGTTTGAAGTGGTAAAATAATAGCCAACATTTAATTTTTGGGACTGCAAATCTATAATGGCATCTTCATTACCGCCAAAATTAAACCGGTCAATTTCAGGAGAAAATCCCATTCCTAATGAAACACTAAAATAATTGTTGGCATCGCTTCTATACTTTCTATAATTTAAAGTTCCAGATTTGCTGGTTCCATTATCACCTGGCGTTAAATAAGGGCGAAAAGACCAATAACTATTCCCCGTGTACCAACCAACAGAGCCCGTATAGATATTTGTTGTTGTGCTGTATTTTAGTGCCCTAAAACCCAAAGAAACCTCAAAACTTTTTGGCAATGATTTGTACAATTCCGCGCCATATCTTACATCGGGATAAAGGTAAGAATTTGAAAATCCAAGATTCAGATAGGCATATAATCCTTTTGTTATTTTCGGGTACATATCAACCTCAAACTGAAGTCCATTATCATTAAACCTTCTGTTAAAATTCATTTTTCCAATAATACTTCCGTATTTTGTTTGTCGGCTATAATTCAATGAATAATATTGCATTGGATCAAAAGTTTCCGAATAGAAATCGACCGAAGATTTAATTCCAATGGCATTATAACTCAACGTATTGCTCAACTTATTTTTGTAATCAATCGCTTTTTGATTATTTGGATTCTGGTCTAAAACAAGTTGTATGGTGCTTAAAGCTTCTTCAGGATTGTTGGCGTTTTCTTGAGCGCTGGCTTTCAAATACAGAATATCACCATCCGCAGGAAAATATTTTAGAGCATTTTCAGCCAATTCCAGTGCGCTAAATGGCGTATCGGCCCACAATTCATTGTTTATGGCGGCAATCCAATCGGTTTTTCTTTGTGGATCTTTTCCTAAAATATAAGAAAACTCTGTTTTTGCTTTTTTATAATCTCCATCCCAAGAATAAGTGCTTGCCAAAAAAGAGCGAATATCATGATAATCGGGATATTTGGTTAAAATAAAAAGCAAAGTGTCTTGCGCTTGTTTTCTTTGATTGTTAAACGCCAATTCCCTCGCTTTTTCAAAGGCGGTATCTGGGTTTCCTTCAAATACTTTTTGTTGTCCGAAACTTTGAAAAATCGGTAAAAGCATCAAGATTAAAGTCCATTTAAAAGCTATTTTATAAACCATTATTTTAAAGATTTTTTAAAAGTTATGAATGCTTCATTTTCTGGATACACTAATAAAATGCTGTCCATAATTTTATTTGCGTTATTTAAATTATCCATTCTTTGGTATGCTTGAGCCAATTTGAAAGAAATATCAGGATTTTCAATTCTATTTTCAATTGCTTTTTTTGAAATTCCAATTGACTTTTCATCCTGATTAGACCACCAGTATAAATCCATAATTGCCAAATAACTATCCTCATAAAAAGGTGATCTTTTTATAACGTTTAACAACTCCTTTTCTGCGTGTTCATAATCGCCTTCCCATGCATAAGTTCTGCCTTTTAAAGTTCTTACATCGGCATAATTAGGGAGTTCATTCAAAATATAGTCACAAAGCAACCTTGCATTTTTATACTTTTTATCAAATGCCAAATCTCTGGCGACCATAAAACTTTGATCATAATTTAATCCCACGGTTAATGTTTCAATTGTTGCAAGCTGTTCTTTAGCGAATTGAACTGCTGGTTGGGTATAAATATTCAAAGAATCGGGGAAAATTTTATTTCTCTTGGTTAAATAAGCATTTAACTTTTTAAACTCAAGCAAAGAATCTGAGACCGTTTTTAATAATTCGGGCTCAGTAACTTTATTCAAACCAAAGTTTTCATTTATTTTAAATAATTCACCATCCGCATAGAAATAATCTTTATAAATATAATCATTGACAGCTCCTTTATACCTCATTAAAGGAATTTTATGAATATTTCTAAATTGTTTTGCGGTATCCAATCCCTGACTCATCCATGAAGTTTCTTTCAATTTATTGAATTTATAGTTGTTCATTAAAAAAGAAAGCAAACTTGGCGTTACATCCCAGTGAGAAGAAACGGATTTAAATTTTTCAGGTTTTTTCAACATCGGACTGAAGACATAAAAAGGCACATGAAAGCGGCATAATTTATCTTTTTGAGTTATGGGAATGAGGCGGTGATCACCGGTAATAATAAAAATGGTATTGTTATATTCTGGCCTTTCGGCATACGCATTCATAAAATCTTCAATTGATTTATCAGTATAAAGAAGGCAGGCAAAAATATCTTTATAATTTCTAATTTCATCTTTTTCAACCCCAAAAAGTTGGTTTGAATTTAATAGGCTATCCACTTTGGTTAAATAAATATTTTTTGAAAGGAAATCAAACGGTTCGTGGTTTGTAAGGGTTGCAATAATGTCCAATCTCGGCTGTTTTTTATGGTCTAATTCCGCTAATGTTTTTTTGAAAATCTCCGCATCGGGATAACCCCAAGAAAATCCGCCTGAATTTTCTTTTGTTTTAACGTATCCTGGGCCAAATTTATCTTGATCAATGACATAATCTATTCCATTGTATTCCAAAAAATTTATTTTTCGGTCGAAGCTTGAATTATCGCCACCATAAAATGAGGTTGTATAGTCATTTGCCTTTAAAACACTGATAAGTGAAAAATGAGACGGTAAAGGATTTAGCTCTAAAAAACCAGTTTCTCCGTAGGGTAAAGATCCCAATAATGATGGCAAAGCACCAAAAGTTCTGCCTCCATTGCTTACAAAATTTTCCCAATAAAGCGATTTGGATATTAAGGAATCGAGGTAAGGAGTAAAACCCCTGTAAGCATTTTTTCCAACAAACTCAGCGCCCAATCCTTCAACAATAATAAAGACAATATTTGGTTTTTGTTCCTGAATATTAAAAAAGGGCGACAATACATCTTTTGAATCCTGAAAAGACCTCAACATCGGATAATCATTTCTGCCAGATAAATCATAGGCATTCATGAGACTTTTCTCTTGTTGATATCTAAAAATATCCGCTCCTAAATAGTACATTTTATTTTGATAGACCGTTTCAGTAGATTTGGAAAAAATCATTTTTGAACTTCCAAAAACAATCACCAATATTATTGCAGATGCAAAAATCTGTCGCTCATTTGTAAATTTATTAAGACCGTAATTAATGCCAAAAAAAAGCAATGGAAAAAAAATGAAAGGCAAAAAATACACAAACGATAAGGATTCAGAAGCGGTAACAGTGGTATATATATCATTCAAAGAATAGCCTAAAAGATCTGCCCCAAGATTTATGAGTGTGGTAAGGTTGTATTTAACCAATGAAAATTGGGCGATTATAGTGAGGCAAAACAATACTTTAATTAGGATGTTGCCAATTGGTTTTTTTATGAAGAAAAACAACAGGTATAGTGGGAAAAACAACAATGCAATGCCCAAACCTGCCCAAAAATCGTTGAGAAATTTATAAGCCAACAAGACTTCTGTGTTAGTTTGTTCGAGACTATTTGATGCGGTCATGAAAAGCTCAAATAAACTTATCGCCCAAAAACATAAAATTAATGCAAATGATAAATAAATGTATTTGAAACCGTAATTGTTAAAATCTTTAAACTTCATATAAAATCTCGTTGTTATTTAATTAATTCGTTTTTTACAATTATTAATTATTTTCCGCTTTTGCCATTCCTTTTCTTGTCATTTCTCCCCATTTTTTCTTTTTGTTAAAATAGTAATCTATATTTCCCCTAATTGCCGCATAAAGGATAAAAGGGTGTAAAACAAAAGGTTCCAATGCACTAATCATAATCAATTTAAAGCCTGTTCCTTTCTTTTTATATTGATGATAGGTTAGTTCTTCAGAAAAAATTGCAACTATAGAAAAGAGTATCGTAAACAAATAGGCCAAAATGATAAAGGCTATTGCATAATCCCATCTCACTTCATTAAGTGCTATCAAAATTACAAAATATATGATTCCTATAACTTCAATAACTGGTGCCAATCTTTCAAAAAAGAGCCAATAAGGATAACTTAAAATTCCGAGAGATCTATATTTTGAGTTAAATGCTATTTTTCGGTGTTTTCTAAGCGTTTCAATGGTGCCGCGTGTCCAACGGTTTCTTTGGGAAATAAATATTTTATAATTGTCCGGCGCTTCTGTCCAGCAAAGTGGATCAGGAATATAAGCCACCCTGTATTTTTCATTTTTCTCTTCCATATGCCTTCTCATTCGTACAATAATTTCCATATCCTCGCCAACTGTATTGGTGTCGTATCCGCCAACTTCAATGGCGATTTTTTTATTGAACAAGCCAAAAGCGCCTGAAATTACAAGCAGCCCATTAAGTCTGCTCCAAGCCATTCTGCCTAGAAGAAAGGCTCTTAAATATTCGAGGATTTGTGCTTTCACAATCAATTTTTTAGGCAAATTTACATCGAGCAGCTTTCCGTCTTTAATGATACAGGAATTGGCAATTCTTATGACTCCACCAGTAGCGATTACCGTTTCTTCAGTTACTTCCAAAAATGGTTTTATCATTTTTTGCAGGGCGTTTTCCAGCAATAAACAATCTACATCTATACAAGCAACATAATTGTTATTGCTAATATTCAAGCCCATATTCAAGGCATCAGCCTTACCACCATTTTCTTTGTCAACCACCGTTAATTTTTCAAACGCGGGATTGGTAGATTTAAAAACCCCTGCACGAATAGGTTTTGTGGGTATTTGTTGGTTGATCAAAAAATTAACTTTCACTAGGTCATAAGCCAAAATAAGCTTTTCAAGACTGTCATCTTTGCTTCCGTCATTTACAATAATGACATCATAATTTACATAATAACTCGATAATAAAGAACGCACGTTTTCAATAATATTCAAACTTTCGTTGAAGGCAGGCGCAATGATTGAAATTGAGGGAGAAATGGTTGAAGACAGGATTTCCTTGTAATTCACAAAGCTGTTTTTCTTCATATATTCCTTTGTTTCAACAGCAGAAATTATGGCTAAAATAACATATGACGCTATTGCAAAAAATGCGTAAATAAAAAATAATGAATGTATTATGGCCAAAATAATTTCTACCGTACTAGTATTCATAGTTAATTATGGGCTATAAATTTAAAAATTCCAATATATTCCGGTTCAGTCGATATTTCTGCTATGCTTTTAAACTTTTCAACATCAAGAATCTTTAAAATTTTAAGTGCAGACAGCTTAATTTCAAAATTATCATGAGTGACATGCGCCATTAAAAAAGGTTCGTCACTGGTTTCATACATATTTTCCAATAGTTTAAAAAATGCAATTTGCTCTTCTTTACTGAGTTTGCTGAAATTATTTTTTAAAATGTTTTTGGCTTCAACAACCTGTAAATGACTTAGGACATTGATTACATCAACCCTTATTTTTTGTTGCTGATGGGCCAACAGCCCAATTAAAACATCTTTTACTTCAAATTGATTGTAAATTTTTGCCAGTTTTAATGCGAAAGTGACAACAGAATCATTTTTAGACTTCAGCCACGGAATAATATCGGGTATTTCCTGATCCTCAAAATGTTGAAGCACTTCCAGCAATTGAATTTGGTCCCATTCCGAAAGCTGGGTTTCCAAGAGATCCAAAAACTTTAGTCCTTCAAAATGAAATAGCGTAACCAAATACAATTGCACTTCTTTGCGAATTTCTTTTTTGGGATGGTTTACGATAACAACAATCTCATCATGAACTTCTTTTACGTGAAATTGCGTAAGCTCTCTGATTCCTTTCGCCACAATATACCACTTTTTACTTTTTAATCGGGAAAGTGCGTAACTTATGAGTCCGCTTTGAAAATAAAGTTTTTGAATGGATTCGGCCATTTCCCCGGATATTTCATTTCTTAACCTCAACAAGGTAGAAACAATAATCCTTCGCTTAAATTCATCGGTTGAATAGATCTTTAACTTTTCAACAATTATTTGTTGTTCCGCACTAATTTCCACTTCTACATTGCCCGCATATAAATAAGTGATGAGATCCGATTCATATTCCTTTTGATATTTTGCCACAATCTTTTCATTATTTCTTAAATGGCTCCTTAAATATTTTAGGTAAATTATTAAAATGACAATAATTATTAAGAAAAAACAGCTGGCAATCCACACCGCTTGAATAATGGCAGGAGAACCTTTAAAATAATCAATTAAATATTGATAACTTTCCATAGTAGCCGTTTAAATAAACAATTAACGCAACAGTCTTTTAATGCGAATTACCAATTCATTAGGGCTGAAAGGTTTTCCCATAAAATCGTTAGCGCCCAAATTAAATGCCTTAAGCACCATTTCTTCTTGGCCGGCAGCTGAAAAGACTATAATGGGAGTTTGCCTGTTTAATTTGTTTCGAACATGGCTAATTACTTCCAAGCCACTAATAAAAGGCATCATAATGTCGGTCAAAATTAACTCGGGGTCATGTTCTTCTATCAATTTAACGGCCTCTTTCCCATCTGCCGCAATATGTAGTTTATACCCTTCTTTTTCCAATCTGAATTTCAACAATAATGAAAGCGTAGAATTATCTTCCGCCAAAACAATCTTTTTAGCATCACTCATTTTTTAACGATTTTAATTCAATTAATAACTCTTCTTTAACGTGTTTAAAAACCGCTTTGCACTTATCCAGAATTTTCCCAACGCCATCCAATTGTTTCTCTTCCTTAAATTTATGCACCAATAAATGCATCATCGATTCCATTTCTGAAATTCCAAACATCGTAATGCTTGGCTTAACTTTATGGGTTGCCTCATATAAGGCCTTCAAGTTTTGATTTTTAAATTCTATATCGGCTATTTTGAAAAACTCCTCAATATCTTTAAGAAATGATTCGATTAACAATATTAATATAGATTTTTCCCCTTGTGTTTCTTCATATAAAAAATTAAGGTCTGTATATTTTTTTTCAGCTTTTGTTACGATTTCAACTTCAGAATCATTGCTGTATTTTAAATTCCGCTCTTTGGAAGGTCTTCCATACTTATCCAGTATATTATAAAGTTCCTTAGGTTTAAAGGGTTTAAAAATATAGTCATCCATCCCCGAATCTTTTGCCCGTTTAATATCGGCATTGGTTGCGTAGGCAGTCATTGCAATTATTGGGACTCTGGAAGCTTTTTTAGAAATGTCATTTTTTATAATTTTGGTTGCCTCATAACCATCCATTACCGGCATTTGAATATCCATCAAAATGAGGTCATACGTTTTTTGTTGCGCTTTTTTAACGCCTTCAATGCCATTGTTTGCAATGTCCACTTTACATTTCCACCTTTCTAACCGTGTTTTTGCCAACAATTGGTTTGTTTTGTTGTCTTCAACCAATAAAATAGAAAGTTCTAAAGGTTTCTCTATGGAAAAATATTTTTCTTTTTCTTCTAAATTGACATTTTCCAAGTCTTTTTTAAATGGCAAGGTGATTTTAAAAACGCTTCCTTCTCCAAATTTGCTTTCAACTTTTATCCCGCCATTTAACAAACCTACCAATTTTTTAACGATGGTAAGCCCTAAACCCGTACCTCCATAAATTCTTGAAGTATCGCTTTTTGCCTGTGAAAATGCACCAAATACCGTGTTTATTTTATTGGAAACAATCCCAATACCGGTATCTTTCACCTCAAAATAAATTTCTGAAGTATCGGCTGTTTCAGAAAGCTGTTTAAGGGTTACTTGTATAGAGCCTTTATTGGTAAATTTAACCGCATTGCCAATTAAATTCAGTAAAATCTGTTCCAACCTGGTCGGGTCTCCAATAACCTGAATTGGTGTATTTGGCTCAATTTTTAGGTCTAAAGCAATTCCCTTTTCATCGGTCTTTAATTTCATCAACTTTAAAACCGTATTGAAAGACTTGACAAGGTTAAATGGAATTTCCTCAATTTTTAGCTTTTCAGATTCCAGCTTAGAAAGGTCAAGTATATTGTTGATAAGGGAAAGTAAAATTTCACCAGAATTTCGCATCGTTTCCAAATGCGATCTTTGCTCCGGATTTAGTTGTGTTTCCAACAGTAAATCCGTAAATCCGATAACGGCATTCAGCGGCGTTCTAATTTCGTGGCTCATATTGGCCAAAAATTCATTTTTAACTCTTAGGGATTTCTCTGCCGATTCCTTTGCTTTTTTTAATTCAAACTCTATGGAATTTCTTTGGGTAATGTCGGTTCCAATTGAGATATAGCTGCCGTTATCGCCTTTTGACAACTGCCATTCAATCCATTTATAATCGCCGTTGGCTGTCTTAATTCTTCGTTTGGAAATGTCGGTAAAATCTCTTTTGTTAAAAAAAACGTAATTGTAAATAGCCTCCTTTACCTGTTGCGATTCCTGTTGATTTTCGTAGGTTAGTTTCCACCATTTTTCGCCCATGATATCTTCTGCCTTATAGCCCAGCATTTTTTCAACGGAAGGAGATGCGTATATTATATCTCCTTCTTTGTCGCTCACCATCAGCATAGATTCTACGCTATTTAAGATGGTGTCAGATTGCATTTTGATCTCTTCGGTTTTCTTCCATTCTGTGATGTCAACACCTACCGAAACAAAAATATTATTGGCACCAAGCGAGTCGCGCCATTCAATCCATTTCATAGTGCCATCCTTACAACGCAGTTGCCGATCATAAGGTTTGGGATTTACCTTAATTTTTCCTGAGGTTATTCCCAATACCTTTTCTTTACACAATTGCGCTTCTTCTTTCAAAAAAAAAGTTAAATCCCACCATTTTTCTCCCAAAAGAGAATCGATTTTATAGCCAATTATTTGCTCGGTGGCAGGTGAAACATAAGTAACTCGACCACTTTTATCACAAGAAATTATTATTAAATTAACCTTATTTAATAATGACTCGGAAAATTTTAATTTTTCAATTTCTGTACTTTCTTTCAATGCGGTATTATATTTAAAAAACGTATTTATTCTTTATTTTCTGTTGGGGCAAAATCAATCTCAAACACGGGTAAATATAATTAATTAATTGAATGCATTTCCTGTTTTGTAATTTCTATTTAATTATTGTCCGATTAAATTTTTGATAAACAGGTCGCCCCGAAGGGAAATGTCATTAAGTTAAGACTTTAATGCCTTTATTTGTCATTTCGAGGTACGAGAAATCTCATTATGCTAAACTATTTGATGCGATTCCTCCTTTGTCGGACACGAGCGATAGCGAACTGGCGAAGCAATGATAAATATTTCCTTAACTTAAGGACATTGCCTCGAAGGGGCTTTAATTAATAATTATTTTATGTTTCCCAAAAACAAGCCACCGCGGGGGTGAACTGTTTGTAAAGCCTCATTTTTGTTGAGATAAATCATTTTTTATGAATTTTTATCGGACACAATGATATTATAATAAGAAGAAGATAACCAAGCGTGCAAATTTCGAAATTCGTTTAAATAACTACGAAAACATGAGAATTGCCATAATTACGGAACCCAATCCTATAACTACACCTAAAACGCCTATACCGCTTTTGTTTCTTCTTTCCACCTTCAAAACGTCTTCTTTTAAAAGTACTGTTCTAGTTTTTTCGCTATCGACCGTTTTTACGCCGTAATAAATATTTCCGCTATATTCAATATTCTCGTAGATATATTCATCCCCATTCACCATTGTCACTTTCAAATATCCCTTTTCTTCAGTTTTGGCCGCCTGCGCTAAATCGGTCGGACTTTTATAGGCTTTACAACCTTGAATCAGTATTAAGGATAATAATAATCCTAGAATTCTAAGAAAATTTTTGTTGAATGTCTTTTTAACAATTCTCATTTATAAAAAAATTTAAAGTTTGGTAAATTTTTCACAATTTACATTTAATTTCGCAAAAAGCAAACAGTTGATTCATCTCAAAATATTTTATCAAATTTAAGTGCTTTTTTTTAATTTTTTAATTTTTCTTCCTAAAAAAATCAAATAAGCCACTTTATAAAAGCGCTATTTAAAGAGAAAAATAATTAAGGGAATTTTACGCAATTTCTGAATTTTGACATATATTTGTTCAATAAAATGTACTTGTATGCACTTCATTATGCAAGAATCAATAGGCCTAAAACGGGGGATATCGCCTATTGAAAACGATTGTTTATTTATTTACCGATTTGCCTAAACTGTGAGAAATGGGTGGGATTTAATTCCGTTTTGTGGGTGAATTGTTTTCACAAGACAATCACTGTATCAATGAAAGGATTAAATTACTTGTAAATGATTTCAATACTCATAAAAACTTCTAATTAAAAATTGAATAAAAATGAAAACGCTTATCACTTTGTTCACATTATTATCCCTTGTTTATGTGAAAGACCAAGAAACCCTGGGCATTAAAGCAACTTTTGATGGACATGAAGAAGGATTCTATTATTTTACTGACACAAATGACAACAGTTTCTTTTTTGAGGGTGTTGAAGCTGCCGCAAGTGAAAAATACAGCCTCACCAAAAAAAAATATATTGGAAAAACCTTTGACATCACCTACAAAGTTGAAACCACAAAAGGCGAATACGGAGAAGAATACTATGCTTCAATTATCGTTGATTTGGTATTGTCAGAATAAGTTTTTTAAAAATTATCATGAAATTATCCTTCAAAATCAAAGCTAAAAAAATATCAATTTAAAATGAGTAAAGTAATTAAGCCGTTGAAAGAGAATGTATCCCATTCAAAAGTAAATGGCGTAAAAATTGTTAAAAGAAACTTCTTGTTTGTTTCCCGCTGGGGTGAATCTTTGGATATTGCCTATGCCACGCTTTTAGAGGGAAATAACGTAAAATTATACGTTGAGGAAAAATCTTGCAGAGAAATTGGCTATGGTTTTGTGACAAAAGTTTTGGACTGGAAAAAACATGTGGATTGGGCTGAGGTCATTATTTTTGATTATACCGGTTATGGGAAAGTTTGTGCCGAATTGCGAGCGGCGGGCAAAATAGTTTTTGGAGGCTCAGAATATACCGATAATTTAGAACTCGATCGAAATTTTGGACAGGATGAACTTAAAAAGCACAAAGTAAAAACGCTGCCGTGGAAAGAGTTTTATAATTTTCAGGATGCCATAAAATATGTTCAGGAAAATCCGGATGCCTATGTTATCAAGCCCAGCGGCGAAACTAAGGAATTTAAGCAACTGCTTTTTGTTGAAAGTGATGATGAAGGGCATGATATTATAAGGGTTTTAAAAGCCTATGAAAAAAGTTGGGGAAATGATTTTGGCACTTTTCAATTGCAGCGAAAAGTAAAAGGCGTCGAGATTTCGGTATCTGCTTTTTTTAATGGCAAAGAATTCATTTATCCGCTAAATGTTACTTTTGAACATAAGAAACTTTTTCCGAAAGAACTGGGGGTTTCCACCGGAGAAATGGGAAGCAGTATGTTTTGGGTGAAACATTCCCCCATATTTGACGCAACTTTGAAAAAATTTGAACCCACTTTGGCCAAAAATAATTTTAGGGGACATATTGATATCAATTGCATTGTAAACGGAAATGGCATTTATCCTTTAGAATTCACCTCTCGCTTTGGGTTTCCCCAAATATTTATCCAGCGCGCCGGTGTTCATGAACCTTTTGGAAATATGCTGTACAAAATAGCCAATGGCGAAAATTTCACCATCAATGTCAAAAAAGGATTTCAAATAGGCGCTTTTGTGGTGGTGCCACCTTTCCCTTTTGATGACAAAAAAACCTTCAATCTTTTTTCCAAAGATTCGGTCGTTATTTTCAAGAAGGAAATGAAAGAAGGAATTCACCCGATGCATTTAAAAAAGATTCATGAGGAATGGCTAATTACCGGCGACACAGGTATTGCATTGTTGGTTACGGGAACGGGTATCACCATGAGAGATGCCCAAAAAATGATGTATAATCGCATTGGAAACCTTATTGTAAATAACTGTTATTACAGAACCGACATTGGTGACCGCTGGCTGGAAGATTCTGACAAGTTGATGTCTTGGGGACTTTTGTAGAAAAGTGCCTAAAGTTATAAGGAAGTGCCTAAAGTGCCTAGAGTTTGGAGTGCCTAAAGTTATAAGAAAGTACTTAGAGTGTCTAAAGTTTGGAGTACTTAGAGTGCCTAAAGTTATAAGAAAGTACTTAGAGTGCCTAAAGTTAAAAAAATTAGTTGCGCTCCGTGTAGCTCCGTGAAATAATTATTACACAAAGATTCACAAAGAAATACACTAAGGTTCACAAAGAAATATTTAATATATGAACATCCTGTTTAGCAACGCAGCCGAAAGTTTGGAGTTCCTAAAGTTAAAAAAATTAGTGGCACTCCGTGAAACAATTATTACACAAAGATTCGCAAAAAAATTCACTAAGATTCACAAAGAAATATTTAATATATGAACATCCAATTTAGCAATGCAACCGAAAGTCCGGAACAGTTTTTTAATATATTACCTGATGATTGGCAGGTTCTTATCGTTCCCTATTGGAAAAGCTACGAGGATGCTGCAAAAATTTATGTTTTAAAAGAAGGAGGAGAAGTGGTTGCCGGCGGACTCGTTTTCTCCAAAAGTCTTCCCGATATGAGCGACTTTGAGCAATCGCTGCAATATTTATTTTCTGAAGGCTATTTGTATATTGGCTTTATTTGGGTTCCGGAGCACAAAAGAAACAGAAATTTAGCATCACAGTGGTTAACTTTATTGAAAAACCAAGATCCAAATCAAAAATATTGGCTCACTATTGAAGAAGCATGGCTAAAACATTTCTATGAAAAAAATGGGTTTAAACTGATTAAAGAAAGTGACAACGCAGGTGAAAAGGAATGGTTGTTTACTTTTGGTTGAAAAAGGCCCCCTAACCACCGAAGGGGGAATTAAAAGGTGAAAAAGCAATCTGAAATAATTCGTAATTCGTAAATAAGACACTATCCTAAAAGCAAATAAAAAGCTTTACCGCAAAGGCGCAAAGATTTCCGCAATGGCCGCTAATGGTTTTGAAATTATTTTACTCTTGCGCCCCTTGCGGTTAATTTTAAGGATTGCTTTATGTCAAAAATCATCATCCCCGTATCAGGACGTAAATCGTAATTCTTAAATCGAAAATCTTTTAATCTTTGGCTCTTTTTCTAATGACATAAACCCCATAAGCCGCGCCAGCAATTAGCAACAAAGAAAGGCCACCATCTATTGGTAAGCCTGGAGGCGGTGTGTCAAAATTATGCTTATTGTTTTTCGGTTTTGGCGGTTCCTTTTGTTTTGAAAGAACAGAAACACAAGCAAACAGCATAAGCACACAGCATAAATATGTCACCATTTTTCCCTTCATCTTTTTAAGTGTGATTCATCAATATAATCACTGTTTTAATAATTGTGACCAGAATTATTTTTTGCAACGCTCAGCAATCTGTTTAACTCATTTAATTAGTTTTATCCATTAAAACTTCTGTTGCCTTTTCTAAAAACAACGAATACAAGTCAATTCTATTATTTATTCAATAATAATTCTTTTATTAATGCTTGCTCCATTCTTGGTATTTATTTGAACAATATAAACACCTGTTGCCAGTTTTACAGGCAATGAAATAATTCTTCTGTTAAGATCTTTGTTCCACGTAATCATCGTTTGCCCTAAATTATTGTAAAGGGCTACACTTCGTATTTCGTCTGTTCCATTATTTTTAATTTGCAATTCTTTCAAAGTGTTGTTCATAAATACGTGATAATTATTGTCTTCAGTAATTGGTTCCACTTCCAATACGCCCGAAGTAACATCATTTGCCACCAACTTAAACATTCTAAAAATTAAAGAAAATCGGTCTAAATATTCTCCCGGTTCTAAGGCAATTTCAAAAGGCTGGTGGGAAATATTGTGCGTTTTCCCCGTAAACTTGTCTTTAATAAATAAAATGATGTTTTCATCCATATTTTTAAGTTCCTCAATTTTGATGCTTGCCAAACCAGCTTTCGAAATTTTAAGGCCCAAAGGCAATTCTTGATCTTCATTAAAATTATTTACACCCTGAATCACCAATTTACCTTTACCAATTAGCCAAAACATATCCTCTTTATTGTCTCCATTAAGTGGCCCATCAAATCCAATATCAAAGTTATTGGTAGTTCTTTCATCAACACCCACCAACAAAACTCTTTGGAAGCCTAATGGAGAATTAAATTGCAATCTTATTTTTGGTCTTAAATCAATATCCTTTACGTCATAAATAGCTGTAGTTGTTCCTTTTGCTTTAACCCCTTTCATAAATACTGAATTTCCCGGAGACTCACGCTCAAACACACGTTGGCTGTTTTTTAAAACTATAGGTCCTCCATCAACTGCTACTGTTCCACCCATGTCTAATGTACCATCAATAAAAAATCCTTGTCCGACAGGAATATATCGAGTAGCTTTCTTTGTTCCAGACCCACCAACAATTAAAGGAGAATTGGAATATGCTTCAACCCCTCCCAATAATGTATAGGTAGCATACCCTCCCTCATATTGCGCTAAAATATGATTATTTGAATTGATAAAATGATCCCAAAAATAAAGTGCTCCGTTAAAAATATTCTTGGTATTTCTTCCCGCTTTACCACCTATTGTTGCTTGTATATTGTCTTTTATAAATTCATCAGCATCCATTGCAGAGGGGTATGGATTTCCTATTAAATAGCTGTTACCAGGAGACGTACTTAGTGGAATTGTGCCAGAATGGGGTTTCCCTTTAAAAACATAATTTTGCATTGAAGTAACTGGAGCAGCTCCACCTGTTCCTTTCATAATATAGCCTTCTCCCGTTTTTAGCAGCCCATTACTTTTAATATTGTTCCATTGATAATAATTAGTCCAAGCATCGTTTCCGACAGTAGAAGCGTTGTAGGACCATATCCAACGGTTGGTGATTTTTATTGATCCTGTATTTGCAAAATCTGCAAAATAAGCGCCGTCTCCAAAATCTATATCAATAGGTGAGCTAGAGTTTGTACCATCTTTTAAAATACTTCCAACGGAATATTGTGCGTTATTAGACGTACCTTGAGGACTCACTGGTGATGACCAATAATTATAATTAAAACTACTTTTTTGACCTTGTTGATCACGTTCTATGTATCCAGAACTTGCTTCTTCAAAAACACTTTCACTAAATTGGGTAGTTATATAGTTATTATTAACCGGAGAATCATTATAATACCCATATCTTTTTTGTAACAATTGTGATTCCCCAACCAAATCAATAAAACCATCTAATTTTAAATAATGGGTAATCCATAACATTCTTCCTTTATTGAATTCATCTTGGCCATCATTCGGGTCATTCATTGTTAGCTCTCCAGTTGTTGAAATTAATCCCAACAAAGTAATACCCTCAGCACCTCCAGCTAATTTAGAATTAATATTGTGAGAGATTCTTACAATATTCCAATCAATTCGTGTCTTAGCAACATCAATTCCTTTACTATTTGGATATTCCCAAACAACTGGCTGAGTCCAGGTGCTCATAACATCCCAATCTCCATCAAAGGCACTTGTATATGGTAATGGTGCTGTATTTTCCTGCCAGGTGTTCATATTACGAAGTTTCCCATCTACAAGATTAAGGGAATTATCTGGTGTATAGCCACCATTTTTTATGGTTGTAGTTAGCAATTGAAAATAGCCTTTCAATATTCCAAAGCCAAAGCCTGGAGCAGGCAATGGAATTTCTACGCCGATATTTGCACTATTTTGCAAACGTTGGTTCATTGTGAATCTTATCTGATCTTCTGTAATTTTCCCATCCCAGATCCTAACTTCTTCTATCCAGCCAGAGAAATGATTATCAGTTTTCGGAGGAGTCCATCTTGCACCTATAAATGCTCGGTCTGTACCCGTAGCGGAAATAGTTTTATTTACGTTAATTCCGTCCACATATAACTTTCCATCAGAATCTACTGCAATATGGTACCAACGTGTATTTGGAACTACTGATGAAGGAAGATCTGACATGTTTATTTCTAAATTTTTAGTGCTTATAATTGTACCTTTTGATGCATCTGTAAAGGTTCCATCTCCTTTTAGTCTTGGGTATGGTCTTATCCAAGCCTCTATACTATAGTCGCCATCATATCCTGTTCCAAGATCAACAAAGTCATCAACCCCATCAAAATCTAAGGTGGTACAGCCTTTTAATTCTATATCTGCTCCTGTGTAGTTAGGAATACAACCGGCATTTACAATAATTTGCCCATTTTCATCTTTTAAGTTTGCGTCTAAAATTAAATTCCAGGTAAAGGTATAGGATCCCATATCTGCTGCTGTAAAATTGGCATTTGGGTTATTTATAGCTCCAACTGTACTGCCATCAGCATTTGAAAGCGTATATCCTGCTGGTCCTTGAATATTCCATTCGCCAGTATATCCATCCAAAGTTGGATATGCAATAATCTCTCCTTGTTTACCGCCAGAAACGGCAGCACTTAATTGTACATTTGTTGCTCCACATCCACCTGTAGTTGCAGTTGTAGTTGTGGTATATTGATCGAATACAAAAACTCGAACATTTATAAAATTATCCAGACTTTCACAGGCATTTCCATTACTATCGAGTAACAAAGCAGTTCTCACTACAAAATCATTCCATCCAATCTTGCGGGGAGTAAAGGTAACAACTTCTTGATTATCCTGGCCAATTTGCTCTTGTGTGCTATTTGTAGGATCTTCATCGTAGAACCATTGCAACAATACGCCTTGTGGCCCCTCCGGAACCTTGATATTATCAACCGCCCAAACATCACCGTCTATTGCACCGTTATAGTTAAAACGAATTCGAAGGTTAGGTTGCCCCAGATAATCTCCAAGATCTATAACCATTTTATTTTTTGGCCTCGTTATTGGAGTCCCATCTCCAAAACTGGTGTAATAGCCACTGCTTCCTGTACTTATTGTTCCGTCACCGGTAATGGAGAACAATACTTCGGTATAAGTTGAGCCGCTATTTGTGGAAATTTCGACACTAATAGTTGCTCCTGCAGTAAGATTATAGGCTTGATCAAATGTAAGAATAGCTTCATCTAATCCTGTCAACGAAAATACAGGCGTCTCCATGTATGAATCGTTGTCTCCAGTAACAAGGGCAAAACCTTTATTTCCTGATGAACCGGATGATGAGTCCCAGTTCACCATAGTGCCAAGAGCAGGTATAGGATTAGGAATATTAGCGGTGTAAACTTTTTCATTGTCATTAGGAGAAGACCCATGTGGAACCATCCTTAACCAGTGATCGGCCCGACCGTTACTGGCTTTGGTGCTAAAATCATTGGACCCTCCGCTTGGATTGGTGAAATCCCATCCATGGTTTTTTATACCTGCATTGTCAAAATCACCGCCTTCAAATTGTCCAAAACTTTCTCCATAACCAGTACTGGAACTAAGGGTAATTTGATCTCCAAAACAAAGTACTTTAGGGGCAACTGCAACCGGGGCTGGTTTAATATCAGCAGGAATAACACTTACAATGGCTGTTGCGGAATAAGCAAAATAATTGCAAGCTCCATTAATCACCTTCACCCTAAAAACTGTGGATTCATTTGGCACCAGGCTCTCAACCTGAGAACTAGTTAAAGTTGGGGATACACTATTGAAGGTCTGCCAAGTTAAGTTCGAGGCAGTGTGGTATTCCCATTCAACAATTTGACCAGCGTATCCTGAAAGCGTTAAATCTGCTGCATATCCTGGAGCAGCATTTTTACAGGTCATAAATAAACGACCATTTCCAGCGAATTCAAGTTTACCGCCTACAGGGATTGGATCTATTTGAATGTATGTAGTCTCAGAAACTTCACCACAGCCGCCAGCCGCAACAAAAGTGTAGGTAATATCATAGTTTCCGTTTAATGTATTGGCATCAGTCCATGTGATTTTTCCTGTTGAAGTATTAAGATGTGAACCAAGGTTTGTGCTAGAAAAACTTCCTCCAGGTTCATATCCTGCTGAAACTGTTGCAGAATAATCTGTAACACAATATGCATTTTGGGTATAGCTGAAAGTTGCATCCGGTAATTTGGTAATGGTTATATTGGCAGTTGAAGTAACTATAGAACAACCATTCGCCGCAGCGATAGTATTCGTAACAGTATAAGTTCCCGGTGTACTTGTTGCCATATCAATTTCTCCTGTTGAAGCATTGGTAAAAACCAATCCCGAAGTAGAACTAAATATACCTGTTTCAGCGCCGCTGGCTAAAGTAATAGTTGGATTACCTCCATCTGAACAATATGGAGAACCGGCATAAGAAAAACCTGCTACAGGTAATTTGGTGATGGTTATTACTGAAGTGTCTTCCACTTCTATACAACCTCCTGCTGCAGCAATTGTATTAGTTACCGTATATGTTCCCGGTGCGGTATTGGCAATATCAATTTCTCCTGTAGAAGCATTGACAAAAACCAATCCCGAAGTAGAACTAAATATACCCGTTTCAGCGCCGGATACTAAAGTAATAGTTGGATTACCTCCATCTGAACAATATGGAGAACTATCATAGGAAAATGTTGCAACCGGAAGCGGGTTGATTGTTACAGTTGTAGTTTCTTCAACTTTCCCACAACCTGCACTGGCAGGAATTGTATAGGTTACAGTATAATCTCCAACCGTACTGCCATTAGGAGTTATGGTTCCATCCGACAAGTTAATATTCAAACCAGAACTTGGAGAAACCGTAAAAGTGGCACCTGAGTTATTTGTTGCCGTTAAATTTACTGGAATATTTGCGGAATCTGTTTCACAATATGATAATGAACTATAATTAAATTGAGTTATAGTTGGCAATGGCGTAATAGTTACACTTGCGTTTGTTGTTACCGGAGCACAACCACCGGATGCAGCAATGGTGTAGGTAACAGTATATGTACCGGGATCACTATTAGAAGGGTCAATGTTACCATTATTTGTATCTATATCTAAGTTAGGTCCACCAGAAGTTACCACAGCAGTATAGGTGCCACCTGTATATGCATTTGTTCCGTCAAGGGTAACTGATTTTAAAGAGGCATCATCAGAACAATATGGTCCAGAATAACCAATAGTAGCAGTCGGTAATTGGGTTATTGTTAAAATAGCGCTATTCGTGTTGGCTTCAGGGCAAGTACCACCATTGCTAATTAATTGTAAAGTATAATTTCCTGCATCGCCTGCAGCTATATTTTGAATCTCTAAGGTAAATGTGGTAGTAGTTCCAGATGTTGAATCATTCTGATTACCACCATTAAAATCGACACCGCCTTTCTTCCATTGGTAAGAACCTATAGTACCTGTTGCTTTTACCGTGAATGTTATGTCATTGCCAACACATTCAGTAATTGAATCTGGTTGGTCTGTTATGGAGATATCTTGATTAACATTTAGTTGACCAGCAGTTGATTCTATAAAAGAGCAACCTGCAGCTACATTTCCACTTACACGCACATAATAATCACCCGCATCGGCTAAACTAGCATTCCCAAAACTCAATGTATTGGATGTTGCACCTGTAATTTGCGGCGGATTATTATTTACAATTGTTCCACTTCCTGGAGTACCTTTATACCATTGATAGGTTAGGTCATCACCTGAAGCTCCAACACTAATAGATGCTGGATCAGTGACACATACCCCGATATTTCCTGGTTGGGTGCCTATTGATACAGCATCTTTGATTGTTAATGTACCACCAGAATTGGCCGATGCGCAAGCACCTGAAGTTGTCACCATATAATTAAATACCCCAGCTTGGGTTGCAATACCAGATATCACAAAATTGTTTCCAGATAAATTACCGGCAACTCCAGAAGGTAATCCAGACACAGTGGCACTGGTAGCACCACCACCTATTGCAAAGGTTATATTAGCAACAGCATTTCCAAGGCATACTATTTGATCAACGTTACCGGGCGTTGTTATTGTATCATCAGGGTCAATAATCAATTGACCAGATTGCGTAACATTGCCACATAGTCCTTCGGTAGTTACATCATAATTAAAAGTACCGGATACTGTTGGAGTTCCAGAAAGATGATATGAACCACCACTTAAACTACCTATTATACCTGCAGGTAAACCAGCTACCGTTGCTCCGGTTGCGGTTCCACCAATCGCAAATGAAATATTTGCTATAGGCGTATTAATACATAAGGTTTGATCTTTATTACCAGGATTGGAGATCGTGGCATCACCAGTAACTGTAATAGTACCATTTTTAGAAACTTGAGCACAAGTGCCAGTTGTATTTACAGTATAATTATAGATGCCGCTCGTTGTAGCTGTTCCACTTATTGTATAGGTGTTTCCACTAGTATTAACCAAAGAAAGACCAGGTGGTAAATTTGAAGCCGAAGCCGTTGTTGCGCCGCCTGAAATCGTAAATTCAATGTCAACAATATCTTGATTTATACAAATAGACTGCGTAAGATTAGCCGGAGTGGTTATTGCTCCGTTTGGCGTTACCGTTAAAGTACCAGTATGTGTTGCTGGTAAACAGGTTCCCGTTGTAGTCACTGTATATGGGAAACTACCAACGGCTGTAGGGGTACCAGAAATTGTAAAGGTTTTTCCACTAGCATTGTAATTAAAAGTAACACCTGCAGGTAATCCTGTAACCGTTGCTCCTGTAGCGCCACCACCAACTGTAAACACAATATTAGTTAAATTTGTATTGACACATAATGTTTTATCCTCGTTTGAAGGATCGGTAATTGTGGCATCTGGATTAACGGTTATCGTTCCAGTTTGTTGGGTTTGAACACAAGTGCCCGTAGTATTTACCGTATAGTTAAAAGTGCCGGTTTGGGTTGGCGTACCGGAAATTATATAATTCGTTCCACTTAAGCTACCAGACATTCCCGTTGGTAAGCCTGTAACAGTAGCATTTGTCGCTCCACCACCAAGGGCGAATGAAATATTTGCTGTAGCTGTATTGATGCAGACAGTTTGATTTTTATTGTCTGAATTACTGATTGTTGCATCTGGGTTGACGGTAACAACTGCGGTTCCTGTTAAGTTTATGGTACAAGATTCAGGATTTGTATACCCTACATTTACCAAAGAATAGGACGCATTTGCAGTTAAATTTCCAGTTGTCACAACGGCAGAGCCGGCAGCACCAAGATTGATTGTTTGATTTGTGCCGTTATTGATTTTATAAGTAACGGTTGTATTTGGAGTTCCATTAAATGTAATGTTTGTTCCGGTGCCTGTACATACTGATGATGTACCGCTTATGGTTGCTGTTGGATTCGCTCGAACATAAACAACCATATCATCAGTTTGAACACCAGTACAGCCAGCTACATTTGTGTTAGTTGAAATCCTAACAATAAAGGAGCTCCCTGCAGCAGCAGACGGAAGACTGTAAGTTGCATTTAAGTCACTTTTTTGGTTATTTGGAATACTTCCTCCATTGGGAAAACTCCAATCCCATTTTTGTTTTCCATTACCACCAACTGCTCCACCAATAGACCCTTGAAGTCTGATAGAGGGAGTGCCAACACATACGTACTGATCAGGTCCAGCATTAACTGACGCAAAATTTTGAACATTTACAGATAATGTCGTAGTTTGATTTGCAGTGCAGGGGTTAGAGCGAGTCACTGAAATATTATTAGGTCCTGTTGAAGGTGTGGTAAAAGATAGTGAAATACTGCGGGTACCTTGTCCAGAATTTATAATAAAGCCAGAAGGAACAACCCAATTATATGTGAGCACATTAGAGTCTAAAGGAACCGAATACACAACATTTGTATTTGCAGGACAAATTCCATTTGGTCCAGATAATATCTCTGTAGTAAGTGGTGTATATCTTGTATGGGTTAAGGTATTGCTTGTTGCTATTGCTGAAGTTGAACATTGGTAATTAGTCGTCATAACCACGGATACTACTGCACCGGTAGGTAATGCTGAAGTCATAAAAGTTGGGGAATTGGTACCGACATCTGCAGTTCCTATTTTCCATTGATAGAAAGGTGCAGTTCCACCGTTGGTGGGAGTGGCAGTAAATGTCACCGAAGCACCTTGACAAATATTATTATCGGCATCGTTGGAAACAATAGTTACTGAAGGTGTAAGATTTGGAAGAACAGTAATTGGAATTTCATTACTCGTCACATTATTTGTTGCCAAACATGTTGCATTAGAGGTCATCACAACCGTTACCTTTTGTCCATTTGTTAAGGCAGTGGGATTAAAAGTATTTGCTGTAGTATTACCACCTACATTCGTCCCGTTTATTTTCCATTGATATAAAGGAGCAGTGCCACCATTGGTTGGGGTTGCTGTAAATAGTACAGAATTTCCTGGACATATGGTATTATCAGCATCATTTGATACTATTGAAACTGTAGGTGTTAGGTTAGGGTTTACAGTAATTGTTATGGCAGCACTTGTTGCGGTTGATGAGGTTACACAAGTTTCGTTTGAGGTCATTATTAGCCTTACAGTATCTCCATTGTTTAACGTGGTAGTTGTAAAGAAGTTATTGGTTGCTCCACCCACGTTGACATTGTTTCTTTGCCATTGATACGTTGGATTGGTTCCACCATTGGTTTTCGAATCGATATTAAAAGTCACCGATTCTCCAGCACAAATATCTGTATCTGTGGCAGTAATCGAAATCGTTGGCGTTAGATTTGGATTAATTGTAATGATTCCTGTTAAAGAAGCCGGTGAACATCCACCAGTAGCCTCAACCGTATAATTATAAGTTGTTGTAGATGCTATAGTAGCAGAACCAGAAAGTGTAAAGACCCCAGAATTTAAACTTCCGGTAATTCCTGCTGGTAATCCTGTTACATTCGCAGTAGTGGCCGAACCACCAATAGTATATCTTATCGGAGCAATTGCCTGTCCCGAACAAACCATTTGTGTATTGTTGTCTGCTGCATTTTTGCTTATGGTAGCATTTGGAGTTACAGTGAGTGTACCAAATTGAGAAGCTTGAGTACAACCACCGCCAGAAGTGTTAACGGTATAATTAAATGTTCCTGATGCAGTTGGTGTGCCGCTTATGGTAAATGAACCACCTGAATAACTTCCCGATACTCCTGGAGGTAATAAGCCAGAAACCGATGCACTGGTTGCCCCACCACCAATCGAAAAAACTATATTACCACCGTTACTAACCAAAGTAGTGCCAATACATAAGGTTTGATTTTTATTTGATGGATCACTTATTGTGGAATTTGGATTCACCGTAACGGCAATGTTATTAGAACTTGCCACAGGTCCTGCAGGAGTAGCACATGTTGCATTAGAAGTAATTTCTAAAGTCACAACATTTGGGCCAGCAACTGTTAAGCCTGTCGCAGTACTTAAAGATAAGCTCGAAGAATTTGTTCCAACATTAGTTCCATTTAATTTCCATTGGTAAGTGGGATTAGAACCTATATTAATAGCACTTGCAATACTAAACGCTGCATTAACACCGTCACAGACACTTGCAGGGCCACTAATTGAAAATGAAACAGGTTTTTCCGCATTGACAGTAATGGTAGATTGATATTCTTTTGTTGGGGCGCACGACCCAGAACCAACGGTCATCACTATTTTTACATCATCGTTAGGTGCTGTCCAACTATTATAGCTAAAACTTGTTCCAGTACCTTTTGAAACGTTATTTACAAACCATTCATAGGTAGCTGTATCGCCGCCCAATCCTAAAGGTTGCGCTGTAAACGTTATGGTTTCAAAATCACAAACAGTAGTGACATTGGGGCTTTTTGTATATGATACTGTTGCGTTTGTTGTATAGGGTTGAACCGTTACAGTGGCTTGACATGTATCTGTATTTCCATTACCATCATTAATGTTAAGTGTTACTGTATTGGCTCCAAGATTAGCACAGGTAAAGGTATTGGGAGTAACACTTACAAGGTTAACAGTACCACAAGCATCATTTGATCCGTTGTTTATTTGCGCTGGAGTAATTGTTGCATTCCCTGATGCATCTAAATTTACCGATATGTTTTGACAAGTTGCCGTTGGTGGTGTTACATCTTTCGCCGTTAATACAACCGTTTTAACATCCGTTAAACCAGCGGCATCGGTGGCTGTTACCGTTACACTAACTGTTCCATTATGAACTACTGGAGCTTTTGCGCTAACGACTGGACTCTGTGTTATAGTTACCGTACAATTATCCATAGCTGTTCCTCTTACATCAGGAACCGTAATCTCACAGGAACCATCAAGATTAACATTCTGATTAGCCGATGCAGTAAGTACTGGTGCTTCATTATCTATTACTTTTACGGTAAAACTACAAGTGGCTGTTTGACCATTTCCATCATTTGCAACAGCATTTACTATTGTGGAACCTATGGGAAAATCATATGGAAACGTTATAGATGTTCCTCCAATATTATATGAAATTGCTGGGAAACCAGCACAGTTATCAGTTGCCGTAGCAGTAAAGCTTAAAGTCGCATCACATTGCCCCGCATCTGTATTGTATGATGCTAAAGGTACCGTACAAGTGATTACTGGCGCTGTAATATCAATAGTTGTAAATACCTCCTCATTTCCATAAACCAGATCTGTTCCATTACTGGCATAAGTCTGTACATAATAGATTGTGCATTCATTTAAACCAGAAATATTTGATGAAAAAATTCCAGTATTTGATTTAGATCCTAAGTTGATTTTGACACCAGAAATATTTGAATTTACAGTTGCACTCCAGAAAAATCCGTACTCAATAATATCTGGACTACCTAAAACAGTAATTTTCCCGTTTAAAATTGCAGTTGTTCCAGTAATATTTGTAACAGCTTCTGTAACAACTGTAGGCGCAGCCACAACCACCTCCTTCAAAAGAATCACCTCAACCCTTTGAAACACTTTTTTAAATCCTTCTTCTGCCGTAGGCGTATCTTCCCATAAATAATTTACAAAGGAAAGGTTGTCGGAAAAAGAAAAGTTTTCTCCCTTGGTATTGGAAGTCTTGTTAACAACAGCTTTTGTGTTTAAAATTGAATATGAAGTGTTTACAGCTGGTGCTAAATTTGCATAAACTGTTAATCCGGCCAAGAGAAGCAAGGTAAAAATGAAAAACCGAATTTTTAATTTAAGTAATTTTGTAACCATAGCATACTGTTTTATTGGCAATTTAAAAATCTGGGGTTAGATTTAAATGCATTTGGTTTAGAATTTAAATATACAAAAAAATCTTAATTCGCTAATTATAAAATACTTATATTATTGAAAATTATTAATCATGATTCTAAATACCGTTTTTAATTAAAATTACTCACTTAAAAACGTCAAAAGTTGATAATTCACTAGCTATTTATATCATCTAACTTTAATTAAAAAGATATAATTAACGCTAAATATTTCATATTATGGGGATTGGGAAAATAAAAGTACATGATATTTTTTAAATAAAATCATATTTTATCAAAAATATTATTTTTAACTACCTAGTTTTTAGGAATCTCCATATTTTATGCCTCAAATTTCATTTTTTTAAAAGGTCGGAAAGCTGCTCTAGAGACCATTTTATTTAGATTCTAATATAATTTTGGAAGTAATTAAATTGCCAGTATGGGTTTTTTATGTCCTAGGCTTTTTTTAAGAGATTTCGTTGTAATTTGGCTTTTCCTAGCCGCATTTTGTTAAAATTTCATTTATTTAATTGACAATTAATTTATTGAACTTTCATTATAAAAATAAAAAGATTAATGTTTATTGGCAAAAACAAGGACAATAGTTAAGGCAATATAAAGAAAGAAGGTTGTAATTGCATACGCTATGGGAAATAGATTCATTAGATCTTGGCCAAAGAAATCTTTTTCTTCAGCAAAAATTAATAATACCCATTAAAAACAACAATGCAACAACGAAAAGGCGTTTGAACCTTCCTTTTTATTATTCAATAATAATTCTTTTATTAATGCTTGCTCCTTTCGTGGTGTTTATTTGAACAATATAAACACCTGTAGTCAATTTTACAGGCAATGAAATAATTCTTCTGTTTAGATCGGCATTCCAAGTATTCATGGTTTGCCCTAAATTATTGTAAAGGAATATGCTTCGAATTTCATCTGTGCCATTGTTTTTTATTTGCAATTCGGCGATGGCATTGTTCATAAATACGTGATAATTATGGTCTTCAATAACCGGTTTCACTTCCAATACGCCCGAAGTAACATCATTTGCCACCAACTTAAACATTCTAAAAATTAAAGAAAATCGGTCTAAATATTCTCCCGGTTCTAAGGCAATTTCAAAAGGCTGGTGGGAAATATTGTGCGTTTTCCCCGTAAACTTGTCTTTAATAAATAAAATGATGTTTTCATCCATATTTTGGACTTCCTCAATTTTGATGCTTGCCAAACCGGCTTCCGAAATTTTAAGGCCCAGCGGCAATTCTTGGTCTTCATTAAAATTATTTACACCCTGAATCACCAGCTTGCCTTTACCAAGTTGCCAAAACATATCTTCAGTATTCCCTTCATTTAGCGGCGCATCAAATCCAAAATCAAAATCATTGGTGGTTCTTTCATCAACACCCACCAACAAACCCCTTTGGTAGCCCAACGGAGAATTAAATTGCAATCTTATTTTTGGTCTTAAATCAACATATTTTGTATTATTTGCAGGCGTTATTCCTTTTGCTTTAACACCTTTCATAAAAACGGAAGCTCCAGTAAACTCAGGTTTAAACACCCGTTGGCTGTTTTTAAAAACTAAGGTGCCACCTTCAATTGTTATTGTTCCAGCCAAATCTGGATCTATTGCACCGTCAACTAAAAATGCTTGTCCAACAGGAATATAACGTTTCGGTATTCTTGATCCATGTTTTTTATCATTTACCGATAAAGGAGTCTCGGCTATTGCCTCAACCCCTCCCATTAAGGTGTAAGTGGCATACCCCCCTGCATATTGCGCTAAAATATGGTTATTTGAATTTCTAAAATGATCCCAAAAATACAACGCTCCGTTAAAAACATTCTTGGTATTTCTTCCCGCTTTACTATTTATTGTAGCTTTAATATTATCCAAAATAAACTCATCGGCGTCGAGTGCAGACGGATAAGGGTTTCCTATTAAATACGTACGTTCTGGTGCCATAAGCAGGTTTTTAATATCTCCAGAATGCGGTTTGCCAACAAAAACATAATTTTGCAAGGTAGTAATTGGAGCAGCTCCTCCGGTTCCTTTCATGCTAAAACCTTCTCCAGCTTGTATTTGCCCTGTACTTCCAATATAATTCCATTGATAGTAATTATCCCAATCGGTATTAGTTTCAGGTGTAAGGTCATTGTATGAATATAACCAACGATTGCTAATTTTTATAAGATTACCAATAAGGTTCGCGCCATCTGCAAAATAGGCACCGTCTTTAAAATCAATATCCTTTGGATTGGCTGGATCTGTGCCATCTTTTAAAACGCCTTTAATTGAATATTTCGCATTATTAGTTGCGCCACCTTGTGGACTCACTGGTGATGACCAATAATTATAATTATAACTACTTTTTTGACCTTGCTGGTCGCGTTCTATATATCCTATGCTTGCTGCGTCAAAAATACTTTCGCTAAGTTGGGTAGTTATATAATTATTGTTAGCCGGAGAATCATTATAATATCCATATCTTTTTTGAAGTAATTGAGATTCTCCTTGTAAATCGATTATACCATCTAATTTTAAATAATGGGTAATCCATAACATTTCCCCTGAACCCGTTCCGTCAGAACCAGTATTCCCGTCAATTATTAATTTACCGGTCGGTTTAACTATTCCGCCTAGCAAGGTTATCGGTTTATTTCCTGAATTAATATTATGTGAAATTTCTACAATATTCCAATCGATTGGAGTTCCATTTATACCTAAACTATTAGGTGCATCCCAAACATTAAAATTAGTCCATGTATTATCAGTACCCCAAGTTTGACCATCCACTCTTGAAGTATATGGTATTGGGGCTGTTTGTTCTAAATTACTTGTTATGTTTTTTAACTTCCCTTTTATTGAACTTGAAGTTGAATTTAAATAACCACAAGCTACAGATTCCATTTGGTAATAACCTTTCAAATTAGCCCATAATAGACCTTGAATGTCTATTGGTATTATTTCACCCTGAACTTTTCCAGCTGCAGTAGGACTTGATTTAATTTTTTGATTCATCATTTGATGCAACTGTTCTTCTGAAAGTGCTACATCCCATATCCTAACTTCATCCATCCATCCATGAAAATAATTATCAGGTTTATCACTTACTTTATCTCTAGCTCCCAAAATTGCTCTATAAGTATTTGTAGATGGAGGAGCTGGATCATATTGAGTATTAATAAATACACCATCAATAAACAAATTATATTTCCCCGATGATGTGTCGTGCGTAACAGCTATATGATACCAACGATTATAACTGATTTTATGAGTAGATTTTATTCCCGAATTGTTCCATTTAAAATAAACAAAACCTGAAATAATACTTAACTCATACCCTATTTTACCCTGAGCATTCTTCTTTGAAAAAATTGTTTGCTCTTTTAAAATTGATGCTTCATTCGGCTTTACCCATACTTCAAGGGTAAAATCTCCTTGCAAATCATAATTATTTCTTCCAAAATCTACGTAATCATCAAATCCATCAAAATCAACTTCATCACAACTTGTAAAGGTAACCTCAATAGAAGTAGGACACCCCTCAACTGTCCATGTTAGTGTATGTGTACCTGGTTCACCTGTAAAAATTGCCTTTGGATCATTTTTGGGCTCTAGATCATTATTAGGATCTAAATACTTAGGATCAATACTTGTAAATTCACCTGCTTTTCCACCAATACAATCAGGAACGCTATCCACTGACCATATACCTACAGCTCCAGTACCATCATCATCACACTCACTGCAGTCGGCACCCTGACCTGGAAAAGCATTGTTCGCTATATTATCCGTTGCCGATTTGGCATTATCATAACCATTTAATTGTACTATATTTTCCCCACATTTAGTATGTT
>DAIQBF010000003.1:363-2984 GCA_036781305.1 Lutibacter sp. | reverse complement strand
AGTAGGTTTATTTAAATCTCCTATATAAGATGAACTAACTAATACATTAATAAAAACAGTACCCGCATTTGGACCATAAGCTCTACATGCATCAACCAATCCTGTTGCTCCATATTCATGATTTCCCGGGACTTTAGGTGTAAATGTAACTTGACTAACTGAAGTCCCAATTACAGAACCACCAGGTTCCCCAAAACCTTCTGTCCATTGTACATCTCCTGGGATTAACTCTGCTGTTTCAAAAGCCATATTGTCAATAGCCCAAGCACTCTCACTCGTAGATCCACTAAAGGTCCATCGCACACTTACGCTGAAATTACTTAGATCAGTACCAACAGGATAAGCATTTTTTACTGCAGTTAATACATCATAAGAACTATTATCATTTTGAAAATTATAATTGCTACTAGAATTATTAGCAGGCAAAGTAGTTGTGCCAGCACCTTGCGGTCCAACCCATGTCCATGGTCCATGTAATTCATTATTCCCATTCGCCCCAGTTAACAAATTAACTATGCTCTGATTTCCATTTCCATCGTCAACAATTACTTCTAGTTTTATATAATCAGTAGTATTCGCTAGATTAAAGGCTTGGTCAAAGTTAATTGTACCCGCACTTAAATTAGACAACGACACACTAGCTGATTCTAATACTGTTTCTTTTGAATCTAAAACAGTTTGTGGTATTTTATTAATTTCACTTTTCTTGGTTGAATAATAATTACCATATGCTATGGCCATTTTGAGATCTCCAGAGTCATAGGATATCTTATATTTTTCTCCACGCGCATTCGTATTGGCCGCACCTGCCCAATTTGTATATTTACCAGAACTTCCATTTGCAGTATAATTATTTTTATCCGCTACCCCGTCAAGTATCCAACCATCTGGAAGATGGCCTTGTTGAAAGTCCCCTTGACTATTAATAAATGGGTCCGATATTGTTTCATACTGAAATGTTGCTTCAAGGGTTACTGGATCATTCCAACATCTTTCAAAATAATTTTGAGTTAATGTCGGAATATCACTAACTGGCAAAGCCTGTAAAAAAAATGTTTCAGAATACAACTGGCAAAATCCATCTTCATCTTCAACTAAAACTCTATAATAAGTAGACTTTAATGTACCTTTAGCAAATGTTGCTGTATAGTTTTCAGTTGTATTTGCTATTACAATCCAAGTATTGGTATTTAAATTATACGCTTCCCATTGAATAATATTCTTAATATAACCAGATAAACTGATATCAACAGAAATGGCATCGCTACAACCAGTAATACTTATTGTTGTAGACGGTGGAGAGTTATTATACACTCCTTTTAAAACACCCCCAGAAATAGTAGGTTGTGTAAGGGTAAAAACTTGATCTTGTTGAGATTCGTTGCCATAAGCATCTGTATAAGTCCAAGTCACTGTTGTTATTCCAGGAGATAGCGGAAATACAACATTCGGAACTCCTATAATTTTGCTGCCATCACAGGCGTCTGACGCTTCAGGATACGTGATCTGTGAACTGTTAAGTTCACATCCTGTGAGATTAATAGGGCCTAAATTTGGTACATCAAAAATAGGCTTGACTGTTTTTGAAATGGTTACTACCTGTGTAGCATAAACTATGTTTACACCGTCATCAAACTTCCAAATAATATTAGTATCTCCAAGATCATCAACAGTCGATTCAAGATAAGAAGTAGTTACTTCTATATCCATATCACAATTATCCGTAACTGTTGGTGGTACTAATGTATAAGAACACTCGCTTGATATGTTTACTATAATAGGAATTGGTTTTTCATCATCTACTACTTGTACAGTTCGACTACAAACTCCTGAAACATTACCTGCTTGATCAGTAACAGTCCATTCAACGATTGTGTCTCCTGTTCCAAACAAATGAGAATCAGTATCTATAACAGCACCGTTAACTCTTGCAATAAAAATTAAATCTTCTGGTGCAGTACAATTGTCTGATGCCGTTGGTGTTCCTAATGAAACTGTTGTTGTACAATTACCTGTTCCATCATCTGATGTTTTGGCTGTGATAACATTTAAGGGACAAGTTAATGTAGGTGCTGTTACATCTTTTAAAGTAATTGTAAAAGTAGTTAACTCCGTATTTCCATTGCCATCATTAGCAGTAATGGTAATAAGTTGGGTTGTGTTATGGCCACTGATAGGGGTTCCTGAAGCAGGTAATTGCGTTTTAATAATACTTCCTACAGGCGTACAATTGTCTGCAGCAGTAGTCAAACTGGTATAATCAGGAATAGTGAAACTACAATTCGCTCCTACATTTTCATTTCTATTGGCAATTGCTGTAAGTGTTGGTTTGGTTATATCATCTAATATCACATTTTGGGTGGCTGTTTCAATATTTCCATTGCCGTCATCAAATGTCCAAGTAATTACGTGAGTTCCTTGCGCTGTATAAGTTAATGGATCTGTCGTGGTTCCTGTGATAGTTCCTGAACAATTGTCTGATGTCGTTGGTGCGATTGCTGTTGCAGAACATTCTCCTGTAACATCAGCTAAAGTTGGTTTTACAGGTTTGCTGACATCATCGACAATCACATTTTGGGTGGCTGTTTCAATATTTCCATTGCCGTCATCAAATGTCCAAG
>DAIQBF010000003.1:0-263 GCA_036781305.1 Lutibacter sp. | reverse complement strand
AGTTGGTTTTACAGGTTTGCTGACATCATCGACAATCACATTTTGGGTGGCTGTTGTTGAATTTCCATTGCCGTCATCAAATATCCAAGTAACGATTGTTGTGCCTTGCGTTGTGATTGGAAATACTGTTGAAGTTGTTCCTGCAATGGTTCCTGAACAAACGTCTGTTGCGGTTGGAATTGGAGGTGTTCCACTGCATTGTCCTACATTTACATCTGCCAAGGCTAGGGTTGTGGGCGGAGTTTTATCTAATGTCGTAAAAG
>DAIQBF010000002.1:5764-50067 GCA_036781305.1 Lutibacter sp. | reverse complement strand
ATCAAAATTTGTTATGCTCGTTTCATCTGGTTACTGATAAAGAAAAACTAAAACCTTGCATTGGAAAGTAATGCTATCCTTTCACTACCCTATTTCCCTGTTCCGCCAATATATCTTTTAAAAAATGCTTGGTTTGATTTTCCATTTCGGCTACCGTAATATCCAATGCTTTCGGATTGTCAATTAACCGCATCCAAGGTTTGGGCGCATTAAAATCGTAACTGCCAAAAACAATTACGGGCGTACCCTTAACCAAAATACTGTCATTATCGGTTAAAACCCATTGATCTGCCCATTCATAAAGATAACGCGCGTCTTTTTCCTGAAGTCGCATACAAGAATGTGACGCCGGATAACCTGGCAAACTATACTGATGCCAGCCAACACCCAACAAATTTTCTACATTAAAATTCCACCGCAAATCCCACTCATCATTGAAGGTGCTGGTGGTTTCTTCAGCCTTCCAATTGGCATAAAAGAGTCCGGTAGGCGTTTGGTCTTGCTTTCTGCCCATATTTGTTGGTCCGGTATATATCAATTCCCCTTTTTCATAAGTGGCAAATGTTTGTGTTGGATAAGAAAAATAAATTATTTTGTCAATATCTTTTAAATAGGGAACACTCATAGGAAACGGAAGATAATATTCCAAATCGCCAGTCATATCAATTGGCATAATTACAGAATCCATTTGCGCAAAATTTTCCTTGTCGGTTCTGTTAACCGCAACGGCAATCCGCAGTTTTTTAGCATCCTTACTGTTTAATGACAGCCATTCTTTGGCATTTTCAGATTGATAAGAAACGGATTTCGGTTGATTTCTTATTATTGGCTCTTTTTTAGTGTCAATATTTTCATTGCGTTTGCAGGAAAATAATAAGGCAATAACTATAATGTTCAAAACGAGGAATGATTTTTTCATGGGTAATTTATATCCGGTAAATGTTAGCTTTCTAATTGGGTAAAATGTTACATAATTATTTGAATAAGTTACTTTATTCACACATTGATGGTTTGTAAACTCAATTTTGTTCACTAAATCCGCTACAGTCACTAAACGCAATCATTCCTGAATGAACCTAACTGCCAAATAAAGAATAATTTGTATCTTTCATCTATGAAAAAACACTATAATATAATTATTGCCGGAGCGGGCGGAATTGCCGAAGCAGTCTGTTTGCTCTTGATGGAATGGAGTGAAGTGGCTCCTACCCTTTTTGTTGGAGATCGAATACATTCAAAAGCAAAAAAAGTAGCCAAATGGATAGAAAAAGGAACAACAAAACCTTGCACAGTTCAAAGCTTTCACCTTCCAGAAAATGACATTACTGATGAAATGAAAGAAATTTTTAAGCAATGTGATCTTCTCCTCGATTGTTTGCCCGGCAGCCAGGCACCAAAAATGGCACAATTTGCAAAAGATTTTGATATGCATTACGCCAACCTTACCGAGTATGTTGATGAAACCAATAAAATAATGGCCTTGGCTAAAGATGCCAAAAAGGGTTTTGTGCTTCAATCTGGTTTGGCTCCAGGTTATATAGATTTGCTCGCCAACAAACTTTTTCAGCAGTTTTGCAAGGATTTTGAAGTTGAAAAAGTAGAAAAACTTGAATTTAAAGTTGGCGCACTTACCAATCATGCCGTTACGCCACATTACTACGGATTTACTTGGAGCCCAGTTGGTGTGGCCACCGAATATTTAAAAGACGCCATTGTTCTACGAGATTTTAAAATAACAAGCCTTCCTGCATTGTCTGAAAGAGCCACTATAATTATTGAGGGAATTTCTTATGAAGAAGATTTAACTTCGGGCGGTGCCGCCGATTTGCCGGATGCTTTGGCAGGAAAGGTACGTTCACTCGATTACAAAACCTTAAGGTTTCCTGGGCATTATTCTTGGGTACAGGAACAGCTAGATCATCCAGGAAATAAAGCTGAAAAGATTAAAAACTTACAACAAAAAATGGAGGCCATAATTCCCCATATTGAAGATGACCAAATTGTTTTATACGCTGCTGTTGAAGGCAAAGATGCACAAGGAATTTTACGAAGAAGAGAAATTGCCAAATGCATTCGTCCCCTAAAAGTTGGGAAATACCAATTGAGAGCTATCCAAACAACAACGGCCGCTACTTTGGTGCAAGCCGCACAGTTATTGCTAGAAAATTCGCTTAGTGGCGTAATACTTCAAAGCCACATAGATCCTGTAAAATTTTTAAACGGAAATTATATAGGGAGAGTTTACGGGAAAGTATAAATTGAAATTAACAATTACACAATTCAACACAAACAATTGTTTTTCATGAGACCGCAAGACCGCACGACAAAAGCGAAGTGCTACAAACTCATGTTAGCAGGCAGATAACACCTTCAACAGGACATAGCGCTATATTAACAAACAGATTGCCATACCGAAATAAATTCGGCACAGGCTATTTTTTTCAAAAACTTCGCAATGATCTGTGTTTAAAAACAAGCTTTATTACTCATTTTTATATTTCTTTTCTTTTTCCATTGATGAAAAAGAAACAAAAAATCTAGTCTGATGATCTTTTTCTGTAAAATGAATTGAATTTTTTTGTCCACATCACCCAGACCGCCTTTTCCGCGCTTCACCAGCCTCGAGGCTCTTTGGGTTGCTCCATCGGCCAACACTAAAAATTTCAATATTTTACAACGAAAAACATCATATGACGGGCTTCTTTGATTTATTTACAATTCTTATTCAGAACTTATTTTTCTTGGAAATCTTTTACTTGTTTAACTTATTATTAGTTCACAACAGGTTGCCACGTCGGATTGCTAAAGCTACGCTTCAGTAATTTTTCTCGCAATGACGAGATGGCAAGACTGCACGACAGCATGACAAAAAAGAGCGAAGCGAGAATGGATGCTTTTACTTATAAAATTTAAAAATTAATTGATACATTTGAAATATAGTTGGCAATAAAACGAGCTTCAAAACCACATATTTTGAAATACATCACAAAGACTGTTTGGGTTTTATCAATAGTGAGTTTGCTTACAGACACGGCAAGCGAAATGTTGTATCCGATTTTGCCTATTTATTTAAAGACCATTGGTTTTTCAATTGTGCTCATCGGCATCCTTGAAGGTGTTGCTGAAGCCACTGCAGGTCTTAGCAAAGGTTATTTTGGCAAACTTTCCGACAATTCAAGAAAACGGGTTCCCTTTGTGCAACTTGGTTATGCGTTCAGTGCCATTTCTAAACCTATGATGGCCATTTTTATATTTCCACTGTGGATATTTTTTGCGCGAACTATTGACCGTTTTGGAAAAGGAATTAGAACAGGCGCCAGAGACGCGATTTTATCAGACGAAGCAACGCCTGAAACAAAAGGAAAGGTTTTTGGATTTCACCGCTCCATGGACACTTTTGGTGCGGTTTTAGGTCCGGCTTTGGCATTGCTTTACTTATATTTCTATCCGGAAGACTATAAAACATTGTTTTTTATTGCATTCATTCCCGGATTATTTGCGGTTTTGGCTTCTTTCTATTTGAAAGACAAACGCGTCATTAAAGAAAAAATAAAAGTTTCCACGCCATTTTTCTCCTTCTTAAAATATTGGAAAGTGGGTCCGGCTTCCTACCGAAAATTGGTTCTCGGTCTTCTCTTATTTACACTTTTTAACAGTTCCGACGTTTTTCTGATCCTAAAAGCAAAACAATCTGGACTTGATGACACTTTGGTAATTGGAATTTATATTTTTTACAACCTGGTTTATGCCTTATTTGCTTTTCCTGTTGGCATCCTTGCTGACAAAGTGGGACTTAAAACAGTTTTTATTATTGGGCTTGCCTTTTTCGCCGCGGTATATTTTGGAATGGCGGTAAATACAAACCTGTATTTCTTTTTCGGACTGTTTTTTCTTTATGGCATTTACGCTTCTGCAACGGAAGGAATTGCAAAAGCTTGGATTTCAAACATTACCGACAAAAAAGATACGGCAACTGCCATCGGAACATTTTCGGGATTGCAAAGTATCTGCACCATGCTGTCAAGTACGTTAACCGGACTTATTTGGTTTAATTTTGGAGCGACAGCCGCCTTTTTAACAACAGCAACCGCAACATTGTTCATTATGGTATATTTCCTGACCATTTCAAAACCTACAAATAAATAACTCGTTTACCGTTTATTTTTTTTGCAAATGCGCATTATTTAAAGCAGTTTGTTGAATTGGGATTTTTGGGCAAAATTCAAACTTAGTTTTTGTATCTTTGAAAATAGTGATTGGCTGAAACCAAATAAATACTTTTCCACAATTTATTGTAATCATGGAAAGTCTTTTACAAACTCAAATAACCATTCAGATAATCATTGCCATTTTATAAAAGTATCCGTAAAAAATGAAGTCAACGCCCAAAGAAAATAAAATAAAGGCAGTTTCTAAAAAAGGAACCCCAACCAAACTAAAGCCTGTTTCGGCAACTGAAATAGAAGCAAATTCCTTTACTGTAGTGGCTGTTGGCGCATCTGCCGGCGGATTGGAAGCAGTGTCGCAATTTTTACAAAATCTTTCGCCGGATACTGGCATGTCTTATATTTACGTGCAACATTTAAGCCCCGACCATGAAAGTCTGCTTGTTCCGCTTTTGTCGAAAAAAACCGAAATGAAAGTGCAGGATATTGATAACATGGAGAAAATAGTGCCCAACAATGTTTATGTGATTCCTTACAATAAAGAAATTGAAGTGATAGACGGGCATATACAATTAATTCCGCGTCCCAAAAATAAATCCTCCAATTTATCCATTGATGTGCTGTTTTCTTCCCTGGCTGAAACTCATAAAGAAAATGTTATCGGTATTGTTCTGTCGGGAAGCGCAAGTGATGGCACGCGTGGATTAAGCGAAATAAAAGAAGCCGGAGGCATTACTTTTGCGCAAGACAATTCCGCAAAGTTCACCAGCATGCCGCATTCTGCGATTGCCTCAGGGTTGGTTGATTTTATATTATCGCCTAAAGAAATTGCAGAGAAATTAAACTGGATGAGCAAATACGATTTGATAGGCCACAGTCAAATTAAGACAAAATCGAAAGGTAAAATTGACGACAAAAACATCGACTTAAAAAATATTTTTCTGTTGTTATTGAAAAAAAAGAATGTCGATTTCAGCTTTTACAAAATGAAAACCATTAAGCGGCGAGTCATAAGAAGAATGCTGCTCCATAAAATAGAAACCATAAAGCAATATACGGAATTCCTTAAGAAAAATGAAAATGAAATTGACTTGTTATATCAGGATTTACTGATCAATGTAACGGAATTTTTTAGAGATCCAGAAGCTTTTGATACTTTAAAAAAATCGATATTTCCACAGTTGCTGAAAAATAAATCACAAAACAAAACATTGCGTATTTGGGTAGCTGCTTGTGCCACAGGCGAAGAAGTCTATTCCATTGCAATGCTATTACGCGAATTGCAAGGCAACAAAACCAAACAGATTCCTTTTCAAATTTTTGCTTCTGATCTAAGTTTAACGGCTATAAATATTGCCCGTAACGGAGAATATTCAGGACAACAGCTAAAAAATGTTTCCCCAAAACGGCTTCAGCAATTTTTTATAAAATCGGGCAACAAATACCGTATTTCAAAATCGATTCGCGATGTATGTGTTTTTGCCCACCACAATATTTTGAGCGACCCGCCTTTTTCCCGTATGGATTTCATCAGTTGCCGCAACCTGCTAATTTATCTTGACAGTGCCGCACAAAAAAAGGCCGTTGCAACGTTTCATTATGCGCTGAATGATGGAGGTTGCTTAATGCTGGGTAAATCGGAAACCATTGGAGCACAGGAAGAGCTTTTCACCATAGATGACAAAAAATTTAAAATATATTTCCGCAAAAAAAACTCTGGCGTTTATAAAATACCTCAAATAACATCTCGCATCTCACAACCAAGCTTAAACGAAAAGAAAAGTGCCACAATTTCTGTCAACAAAGGTGAGATTGCTTCAACGCACGGCAATCTCGGAAATGTATTTGATGCCGTGCTACTAGCACATTATATGCCGGCAAGTGTTATTATCAATCACAATTTGGATATTCTCCAATTCCGTGGTTCAACAGAGATGTATTTGAAGAATTCTCCGGGCAAAGCCAATTTAAATATTTTAAATATGGTGTTGCCGGAAATTTCCTTTGAACTGCGCAATGCCATTTATAACGCCATTAAAAAGAAACAGACCGTAAACAAAACTGATATTGAAATAAATCCCAATAAAAATGAAACTGTTGTACAGGTTGTCAATTTAGAAGTTATGCCGCTAAAAATTGAGGGAGAAGAACCTTTGTTGGTGGTTGTTTTCACTTCACAACAAGTGGATATTTTACAGCAATCGGGCCAAAGCAGTGAGAAAGACAGCATTGCAAAGCATCGCCGCATAAAAAAATTAGAAGAAGAATTGGTTGCCACACGTGCTGATATGAGTTCCATCACAAACGACCAGGAAGCGCTTAACGAAGAATTACAAAGCGCCAATGAAGAAATTGTTTCGAGCAATGAAGAGTTGCAGAGCTTAAATGAAGAGTTGGAAACCTCTAAAGAAGAAATAGAATCCACCAACGAAGAGCTTATTACAAGCAATCAGGAATTGCTGGCACGAAACCAGCTGGTTGAAGATTTATATACCTATAATGAAACAATTCTTTCCACCATTCATGAGCCTATGTTGGTGCTTGACGAAAACATTAGAATTAAGTCGGCCAACAAATCTTTCTATAAAACATTTCAAGTAACTGAAGCGGAAAGTTTAGGGCAATCACTCTATAAGCTGGGCAGCAACCAATGGAATATACCGCGTTTGCGTGTGTTGCTGGAAGAAATTATTCCAAAAAACAATACTTTTCATGATTTTGAAGTGGAGCACGAATTTCCTGTTATCGGGCATAAAATAATGCTGCTGAATGCACATCGTATCATAAAACAAAGCAATAGCCAAGAATTGATTGTTCTCACGATCATTGACAATACCGAGGTTAGAAAATTACAAACCGAACTTCAGGAAAAAGAAAGAAAAAATCGGGAAAAACAACTTGAAGCAGATAAAAAGGCATGGAAGCTTATTGAAGAAAGCAATGCAAGGTATGATATGATGCTGATGCAATCGCCCTTCGCTTTTGTCATATTCAAAGGAAAAGATATGGTGATTAGCCTGGCAAATGAAAGCGTTAAAGAAATTTGGGGAAAAGGCAAAAATATAGAAGGAAAAAAATTGCTGCAGGTTTTACCTGAAATTAAAGATGGTCCTCTTCCTGAAATGCTTGAAAAAGTTTACGCTACAGGTGTTACACAACAAGGTTATGAATTTCTTATACCTATAAAGCGCAAAGGAAAGTTAGAGAATGTGTATTTCAATTTTGTTTTTCAGCCTTATATGGAAGCCGACAAAACCATTTCGGGCGTAACCATGATTTCCTATGAAGTTACCGGTCATTTCATTATGAAAGATGAATTGTTAGAAGCGAAAATACATGCGGAGCAGAAAGCACAAATTGCCGAAGATGCCATGAAGGCAAAACAACAATTTTTGTCGAACATGAGCCACGAAATTCGCACTCCTATGAATGCCATCATCGGATTTACAAAAGTGGTGCTGAAAACAGATGTAAATGAAAAACAAAAAGAATATTTGAACGCAATAAAAACGAGTGGCGATTCCCTAATTATGCTTATTAACGACATTCTCGATTTGGCAAAAGTTGATTCTGGAAAAATGTCCTTTGAGCATGTTCCTTTTAAAATGAAGGAATCCATAACTTCCATTCTTCAATTGTTTGAAACAAAAGTTCAAGAAAATAATACCGAACTAATCGTAGAATATGAGCCAGAGATTCCAGAAGTTTTACTCGGAGATTCTATGCGTTTGCGTCAAATTATTTTAAATTTGATGAGCAATGCAGTCAAATTTACTTCAGGAGGAAAAATTAAAGTAAACGTGCGTTTATTGAAAGAAGATAAAAAGAAGGCTACCCTTGAATTTGCTATTACCGATACCGGAATTGGAATTTCTGAAGACAAACTGGAAACTATTTTTGAAAATTTTCAACAAGCAAGTTTTGGCACTTCAAAAATGTATGGTGGAACCGGATTAGGACTTGCCATTGCCAAACAACTAGTAGAATCGCAGGGCGGAAGCATTGGCGTAAAAAGCAAAGTCGATGAGGGTTCTACATTTAGTTTTATCTTGAGTTTTCAAAAAACAAAAGATGGCGTGAAAGAGAAAGCCGAAACAGAAAACATCCCATCAGAAACTAAAATAAAAAACATTAAAGTATTGGTGGCGGAAGACATTCCACTCAACCAATTATTGATGAAAACCTTGTTGGATGATTTTAAATTTGAATGCGATATTGCCTCAAACGGAAAAATTGCCATAGAAAAACTACAAAACAAACCTTATGATATTGTTTTAATGGACTTGCAAATGCCTGAAATGAATGGATTTGAAGCCACAACCTATATCCGAAATGTACTAAAGTCCAATATCCCCATTATTGCTTTGACAGCGAATGTAACTACGGCCGATTTGGCAAAATGCAAAGCCATTGGCATGAATGACTATATTTCAAAACCGGTTGAAGAAAAATTATTATACCATAAAATTGTGAACCTTATAAAGAAATCAACTTCAGCAAAACCTACAGAAGAGAAAGAGAATCAGGAAGAGGAAGACAAGCAGGAAAAAGGCACAACACTGAAATGCACCGATTTAACATATCTAAAACGCATCACAAAGTCTAACCCAATTTTAATGATGGAAATGATTTCGCTTTATTTGGAGCAAACACCAACCATCCTAGGCACCATGAACCAAAGCGTTGAGGAAAAAGATTATACTTCTTTATACAAATCAGTGCATAAATTAATTCCTTCATTTGCAATTATGGGCATTGGTGCCGATTTTGAAAACATGGCAAAAAAACTTCAGGGATATGCCATAAAACAAGAATATTTAGAGGAAATACCCAACTTGGTTTTACAGCTAGATAAAGTTTGCAAACAGGCTTGTGAGGAGTTAAAAGATGAATTTAACATGATAAAAAACCCCGAAAATAAATAATTTTTAACGTTGCAGTATTCTTTGTTAAAAAAGTCCTTTTTTTGAAAAATAATTGTTTTAAATTATTCGTCAAAGCGTTAAAATTAAATGATATATTTGAATCGGAAAAAAATCAGGCAATTTCATGTAATGGCAAATCAAAAATGAAATCGCTTTTGTTTGCTTTTTTCTTGAGGCAAAACGCTGCAATAATAAATTGAATATTCGATTAAATTAAGAAAATAAATGATTAATTACTTTTCAGTTATAGACAAAAAAATTAGTCGCGGAAGCGGTAGTAATTTTACAAAAGAAGGCATCGTTTGGATTGACTTAATCAGCCCTACAGAGAAAGAAAAACAATTTATAGAAAAAACATTCAGTATAGAATTATTCACGAAACAGGAAAGTGAAGAAATTGAAACAAGTTCAAAATATATTGAAACAGAAGATGAAATAGGCATAAATTTAAACTTTATAAAAACGGAAAGCGGAAACTTTATCAATGAACCTGTTTCATTTATTATTAAAAATAAAATATTGGTTTCACATAGAGACTATCAATTTAGGACTTTTGATGATATTTATAAAAAATTGAAATTGAATCGCCTTATTGAAGGAAATGATATTTATTTATTGATTCTGGATTCGCGGATTGATTATGATGCCGATTTAATTGAAACAATAACAGACAAAATCTCGTTAATTAGCAAGGAACTTGTTAAAGAAAAAGACCTTGACAAAGAATTGCTTTTAAGAATTACCTCATTACAAGAAACAACCATCATGATTCGTGAGAATATTGTTGAAAAACAAAGAATCCTGTCCTCGATGCTGAAAAGTAAAATCTTCCCGAAAGAAGATTATGAAACCATGCGAATCATGATAAAAGATGTCAGCTCCTTGTTAGAACATTCAGGTTTTAATTTTGAACGTCTGGAATTTTTGCAAAATACGTTTTTAGGGGTGGTAAATATTGAACAAAACAGAATCATAAAATTATTTACGGTGGTAACCGTAATTTTCATGCCTCCTACCTTAATTGCCAGCATGTATGGCATGAATTTTAAAATCATGCCAGAACTTGAATGGACCCTTGGCTATCCATTTGCAGGCGTGTTAATGTTTTTATCATCAGCGTTGACCTTGATGTATTTTAAGCGGAAAAAGTGGTTATAATGCAATCGTTCTTAATGGAAATTTCCATTTCACCCATTTTAAAAAATAAAATATTTCCTGACAAAAAAAATTCATCTTACCTTGTGAGCTATCTAAAACTGTGAATCATGTAACTTATCTAAAAAGTTATGTAACATTTTCCACTTAGATTATTTTCACCTTTGCATTATCGAGATTATTTGAAAATCAGTTTCAATTAAATCGAAAACAGAGACTGCTTTCACTAATAATATTCATAAAAAATAAATTTTTAACTATGACAATTCAAATAAATTCAGACAATAATTTAACGATACACAAAGAATTCAGGGCACAATTACAAAGCCATATTTCTGAAGAATTAAGCAGATTTAGCGATCATATCACAAGGTTGGAAGTGCACCTTTCTGATGAAAACGGACATAAAGACGCACCTAACGATAAACGATGCATGGTTGAGGCGAGACTGGAAGGAATGAAGCCAATAGCGGTTACAAACATTGCAAACAACCATGAACAGGCAGTTGAAGGCGCCATTGAAAAGTTAAAAACAACCCTTGATTCTAAAATTGGCCGATTAAACAAAAATTAAAATTAAATACGCCGAGCTTTGAAGTTTCGGGTTTAAAATAAGTACGTTTAATATTAAAAACAATTAATTATGATGGATCACAATTATTGGGGAATGGGCTATGGAATGTGGATTGTTCCCATAATTTTAATTCTCCTTTTAGTATTGGTTTTAAGAAACAGACCCAGAAAGTAAATAAAAGTTTCAGGAAAGAATTTTGTCGAAATTCAGAAATTGAAACATTTAATACCAAATCGATAATATATTGGGAAAAGAAAATGTGATAAACAATTGATTTCTAATACAATAATCTTTTATCTTTTTTCTATGTTCTGTCGCAGGGTTTCTACTTACCTAATACCTGTATCAAAATACAAATCAATATTGGTTATGCCAATTGGGTTAATCGTAATTTCTTTAACTTGTGATTCCGCGTTAATAATTGGTGCGGACTTATCTGGAATTATTTTATAGATTCCCGGCACCAGCATTACACTGAATTCTCCAACTGCATTTGATGAAAATGATGCCATCAATTTATTTTTTAAATTATAAACGCGAAATAAAGCGCTAAATGGTGCATCATTAACCTGGCCTTCCATTTCAACAGGACTAATTGGTCCGCGATAAACTATGCCTTCCAGCCCTGTCGTAATTTCTTCCTTATTATTTTCACAAGCAAAAAGGCCAAGTAAAACGAGAAGAATTATTCCAATATTCTTTCTATTTAATGCTGATTTCATCTGTTCCAATATTGTTATGAATCTTAAATTGCTTACTTATTTTGGTAAAATTACAAAATTTGGAACAAAATAATCATTAATTGGATGCGCTCTTAAATTAGATTTATAATTTATAAAACCAAAAATAAAGTATAGAAACTATTAAAATTTCATTACTTTTCAAATTAGAAAAATTTGATTAATTTCATCAAAAAAATAGCACCTTCAAAATAAACTAAAATGAGCAAACTATTTGGTGTCTCCAATAAAAAGAGTTATCGGGCGAAAGAGACAAGGTATGATAAAATGAATTACAGACGCTGCGGAAAAAGCGGCTTGCTGCTTCCTGAAATTTCATTGGGTTTGTGGCATAATTTCGGATTTACGGACAACTATGAAAATGCCCGTAATTTATTGAAATGCGCTTTTGACAACGGAATAACGCATTTCGATTTGGCCAACAATTACGGTCCGCCCTACGGTGCTGCAGAATCTAATTTTGGCGCTATTTTTAAAAAAGATTTCAAACCTTACAGAGATGAATTGGTTATTTCTTCCAAAGCCGGCTGGGATATGTGGCCGGGACCTTATGGAAATTTTGGCTCCAGAAAATATCTGATTTCCAGCTTAGACCAAAGTCTGCAAAGAATGGGACTTGATTATGTCGATATTTTTTACCATCACCGTCCAGATCCAGAAACGCCTATGGAAGAAACTATGGGTGCTTTGGATCATATTGTTAGGCAGGGAAAAGCCCTTTATGTGGGAATTTCACAATACAGCGCAGAAGAAACCCTAAAGGCTGCTAAAATTTTGAAGCAGTTGGGAACGCCTTGTCTAATTCACCAGCCAAGATATAATATGATGGACAGGTGGGTTGAAAATGGACTTTTAGATGTTTTGGAAAATGAAGGTGTTGGCGCCATCGCCTTTTCGCCACTGCAACAAGGAATTTTAACCGATAAATATTTAGCTGGTTTTCCAGAAGATTCAAGAGCTGTAAAAGACGGGCGTTATTTAAAAACTGAACAAATTAATAAAAAGCTGATTTCAAAAGTGAAACAGTTAAATAAAATTGCCAAAGCACGCGGACAAAGTTTGGCGCAAATGGCAATTGCATGGTTGTTGAAAGACCAACGCATTACCTCAGTTTTGGTAGGGGCAAGCAAATCAGAACAGTTATTGGACAGCCTAAAAGCATTGGATAATTTGGAATTTTCAGCCGAAAATCTTGAACAAATTGAAGCCGTCCTGAAATAAAGAACCTTAACCATTCATAAAAAATAGTGGTTTTCAATAAAATAGAAGCGCTATTTTATTATAAATTATAGTGAATTGTTGAATCGTTAAACTGTTGAATCGTGTAATTAAGGATTTTCTTAATTTTTTGCCTATTGCCTTATAATTATTCCTTTTTAATTATTCATTATTCATTCAAGATGGTTAAGCTTCTACCTCCAGCTCATCATAGGCCAAAAATACATTTTTGGGAAGCATTTTTTCAACTTCGGCATGAAAACCCAAGCGGTTGCTGATATGGGTAATGTAGGTTTTTTTCGGTTTTAATTCCTGACTGAGCGCAATCGCTTCTTCTAAATTTAAATGCGTTGGATGTGTTTGAATTCTCAGTGCATTGATAATTAAAATATCTAAATTTTGCAGTTTTAATTTTTCATCGTCAGAAATAGATTTAACATCAGTTAAATAAGCGATATTATGAAACCTAAATCCAAAAATTTGCAGTTCCCCATGAGAGACTTCAATGGGAATTACCTTTAAATTTTCAATCATAAAAGGTTCGTTCTTAATTTCATTTTGTTGCACACTTGGCGCTCCAATATATTTGTTTTCATCACTAAAAATATAATCAAATCGCCTGGCCAAATTGGACAACACATCTTTTTTTGCATATATTGGCACAGCCCCAAATTCGGCGTTAAAAGGGCGCAGATCGTCTAATCCTGCGGTATGGTCAGAATGGATATGCGTAAATAAAACACCATTGATTTTTGTGACATTTGCACGCAACATCTGATACCTGAAATCCGGACCGCAATCTACCACATAAACAAAATGATCCCATTCCACCAAGATCGAAACACGCAAACGCTTGTCGCGCCAATCATCCGACAAACAAACTGGGTGTGTGCTGCCAATAACTGGTATTCCCTGTGAAGTTCCTGTACCTAAAAAAGTTATTTTAATATGCATTGACTATTATTTTATACCCTATAAAATCGAATAATCGGTCTTATATTCTTTAGCAAATTTAACAATTAAGAAGTTTAATTCTCAATAATCGAACCTAAAATCTACGCAATAATAGTATGGTTTGAAAAAATAGGGCAGAAAGGTTATAATAGCTCCTTTTATCTTTTATATTAAAAATGATAATTTTAACAGTTATTTGAGTCATTAAATAGAAATAATAGACACATTTGCCACAATAAATTCAAAAAAAAATACAAATTCACTAAAAATGTCTTTTTAATTAATTTATATAAATGAATATTTCAGTACCTTTGCATCTTATATTAAATATTAAAAAGGCAGAATTAATGAAGAAATTTCAATCGGCACCAAATAGTTTTAGTGGCGTGTTCATTGTGGTTTTTGGTGAATTTAACAACCTGATTGATAATATTGGCTTTCACAAGTATGAAACTGGCTTTTTGGCTGGTTTTCTTTTTTTAAGGATTCCCATTAATTTATAAATGAACAAATTAAACATTCCATATAATTTTAAATACAATAAAACCTTACATATATGAAAATAGGCGTTTTAAAAGAAACACAGAAAGGAGAAAATCGGGTTTCGATTTCACCCAATATAGCCAAACTGCTCGTTGCAAAAGGGTTTGAAGTTTTGGTTGAAGAAGATGCGGGTATTGCTTCGTCATTTAAAAATTCGGACTATGAAGCCGTTGGCGCTTTTGTTAAAAAAGGAGAAGCAGTTTTTAAGGAATCCAATGTGCTCATAAAAATCAATCCATTCACGGAAGACGATTTAAAATTGGTTCAAAAAGGCCAAATTTTGATGAGCCAATTGTACTACCTGTCAAATCCTGAATTGATTAAAGCTATCGCTGCAACAGGAGCCACAGCATTCTCGATGGATGCCATGCCACGTATCTCAAGAGCACAGGATATGGATGTTTTAAGTTCGCAAAGCAATTTGGCCGGCTATAAAGCGGTGATTGTGGGTGCCAATGAAATGACCAAAATATTTCCGCTAATGATGACTGCAGCAGGGACAATCATCCCTTCAAAAGTGTTAATTTACGGAATTGGCGTTGCAGGTTTACAGGCAATTGCCACTGCCAAACGTTTGGGAGCTGTGGTGATGGCTACAGACATTAGAACGGAAACCAAAGAACAAGCGGAATCTTTGGGCGCAAAATTTATTTCGGTGGACAATACCGGTGAAGAATCTGAAGGCGGATATGCCAAAGAAGCCTCTGAAGATTATGCGCGCCGACAAAAAGAAGCCGTGAACAAATCTTTATTTGAAGCCGATTTGGTGATTACCACTGCAATGGTTCCCGGACGAAAAGCACCTGTTTTGATTACCGAAGAACAGGTAAAACAAATGAAAAATGGCGCTGTGATTATCGACTTGGCTGCCGCACAAGGAGGTAATGTTGAAATTAGTGAAATGGACAAAACAGTAATCAAACATGGCGTAAAAATTATTGGATCTACCATGGCTCCGGTAAGTGTTTCAACGAATGCCAGCGAATTATACGGCAAAAACATGTATAATTTCTTGATGCATTTAACTGAAAACAATGAATTTAAGTGGGAATTGGAAGAAGAAATTACCGACGGAACTTTAATTGTACATGAAGGAAAAATCAGAAAAAACTAAAAAATCAAATAAATCATGAATGAATTAATAGAATTTATCAGCAATAATCTTGACTTATTATATATCCTGATATTGGCCATATTTATTGGGGTTGAATTAATCAAAAATGTGCCGACGGTTTTGCATACACCGCTAATGTCAGGTGCAAATGCGCTTTCCGGTGTTGTGATTGTTGGCGCAATTTTAGTAATGCTCCAATCAGATCCGACCAATTATTTAGCCTTGGCCTTAGGATTTGTTGCCGTAGTGCTGGGAATTATAAATGTAGTTGGCGGTTTTGCCGTGACTGACAGAATGTTACAAATGTTTAAAAAGAAAAAATAATGAGTATAGCGTTAAGTATTATCTATTTGATTACAACCGTAACATTTATTATCGGTTTAAAAATGTTGGGGCATCCTGAAACAGCAAAAAGAGGAAATTTAATTTCTGGAACCGGTATGGTTCTGGCAATTATCGCAACATTGTTCCTACAAACTAAAGATGTTGTCATAGATGGAATTATCCAAACTGTGCCTTTATTTCAAACAGTTCCATTAATTATATATATTTTAATAATAGCTGCCATCATATTGGGATCTATTATTGGTTGGCTTTTGGCGATGAAAGTTAAAATGACAAAAATGCCTGAGTTGGTTTCATTATTCAATGGTTTTGGGGGTGGAAGTGCCCTTTTAATCGGATTAATTGAATTCAGCAAAAATGTGGGTATAGATGACGTAAACAAAGCTTCATCTTCAATAGTCACCACTATTTTATCAGCCATTATCATAGGAAGTATCACCTTTACAGGAAGTATCGTGGCTTGGGCAAAATTAAATGGCTCTATGAAAGATCTCCGGCTTCCAAACTACAATCTCATCAATAATATACTCTTTTTGGCACTTGTTGCCTTTGGGGCATATATTGTAATGATGAATACTGACAGTTTGGTATTAATTTATATTTTGCTAATTGCTTCCTTAATATACGGGTATTTATTTGTGGCGCCAATTGGCGGTGCAGATATGCCAGTTGTTATTTCCCTTTTAAACTCCTTAACTGGTATTGCTGCGGCGATAACTGGGATTTTATATGGAAATATGGTGATGTTGGTTGGCGGTATTTTAGTGGGTTCGGCCGGATTAATTTTAACTTTCGCCATGTGTAAAGCAATGAATCGATCACTGGGAAGTGTTGTATTTGGCGCCTTTGGAGGCGGTGGCGACGCTGCGACGGCCACTGTTGGAAAAACAGGCGGAACCATCAAAAAAACAAGCGCAAGCGATGCCGCCGTAATGATGAATTATTCAACCAATGTGGTGATAGTTCCTGGTTATGGTTTGGCTGTTGCCCAAGCCCAGCATGTAATTCACGAGCTTGAAGAACTCCTTACCAAAAAAGGTGTAAATGTAAAATATGCCATTCACCCTGTTGCAGGCCGTATGCCTGGACATATGAATGTATTATTGGCGGAAGCCAATGTTTCTTATGATAAATTAATTGAAATGGACGATATAAATCCGCAATTCCCCAATACCGATGTGGTTTTGGTTGTTGGCGCAAATGATGTTGTGAATCCCGCAGCGCATAATGATCCTTCAAGCCCAATTTACGGAATGCCTATTTTAGACGTTGAAAACGCCAAACATATTATCGTGAACAAACGAAGTATGAACCCTGGATATGCAGGAATAGAAAATGAATTGTTCTTCAACCAAAAAACTTCTATGCTTTTTGGTGATGCCAAAAGTGCTTTAACTGAATTGGTTAGCGAACTTAAAAATATGTAATTTTAATTCATCTTATATATAAAAGGGGGTACAGATTCCATTGAATTTGCACCTCTTTTTTTGTGAAAAAAGGATAAAATCAACTCACTTGCTCTCCTTTTTTAACAGCTGGATTTGATGCTTGTAGCAAAACAATTTCATTTTTAGCATTTGAAACTCCTAATATTAAACATTCACTTACAAAATTGGCGATTTGCTTTTTTTTAAAATTGACAATGGCCAATACCTGTTTATTCAATAAAGCTTCTTTAGTGTATAATTGTGTTATTTGGGCACTCGATTTTTTAATTCCCAAATCCCCAAAATCAATAGTTAACTGGTAGGCCGATTTGTGGGCTTTCGGAAAATCATTCACCTCAATAACAGTTCCTACCCTAATGTCAACTTTATTGAAATCCCCAAAAGTAATTTCTGGCTTTGTCATAATTATTCTTCGGTAATAATAAATTCGGTTCTTCTGTTCATTTGATGTTCTGCTTCAGTACATTTAACTCCTTTAGCGCAGTTGTTTAACAATTGGGTATCTCCGTATCCCCTACCCGAAACCCTGCTTTTGTCTATGTCATTTGAAGTGATATAAGCAATCACAGCTTTCACCCTCTCGTTTGAGAGTTTCATATTAAAGTCGGCAGAAGCCCTGCTGTCGGTATGCGATTTTATTTCAATTTTAAGGTTTGGATATTTCCTTAAAATAGCAATCACTTTATTCAGTTCCATGGCCGCATCCAATCTAATTGAAGATTGATTCAGATCAAAATTAATGGCTTTGGTTTTAATCATTTTTTGTTCACGAACTACAACAAATTCAATAGAAGATTCCATTGCCAATATTATATTTAATGCTTCATCACGCTTGTCTGAAGTATTTACTACAGAAATGGCATCATGATAATTTTTTAACGATGCTTTAAACCGGTATTGTGAACCACAACCCAATTTATAGTTAAAGACGGCATTGGCATCTAAATTTATTTGTTCAAGCAATTCATTTCTATTGTAAATGGTTACCATAGCGTTCGAAAGCGGTACATTTGTTTCTTCATCCACAACGGTTCCGCTTAACATTTGAACACATTCTAATGGTGTTAATTTCAATGTTTTTGTGGTTTCTGTATGGTATTTTCCATCGGTTGAAAATGCAAATTCCGAAGTTTCATAATTTTCCTTTTCAGCGACAATTTTATAGGTTTTGTTGCATTCAATATTGAATTTATAGTTTGAGTTTTTGGAAATAGTTTGTTTTTCAATGAAAGTATTGTTTTGAAACAAGGAAACGGAAACCTGATCAATGGGCAGATTCGTTTTGCTGTCCGTAACAATTCCGCTCAATAGTTGAACACATTCTAATGGTGTTAATTTCAATGTTTTTGTGGTTTCTGTATGGTATTTTCCATCGGTTGAAAATGCAAATTCCGAAGTTTCAAAATTTTCCTTTTCGGCGACAATTTTATAGGTTTTGTTGCATTCAATCTTGAATTTATAGCTTGAATTTTTTGAAATGGTTTGTTTTTCAATGAAAGTATTGTCTTGAAATAAGGAAACTATAACCTTTTCCAAAGGTTGTTCATTAGATTCATCTAAGGCTAAAACAATGATGGTTTGTAAACACTTTTCTTTAAACGCATAAATGTCAACATCGCCTTTTCCCCCCTCACGATTTGAAGTAAAATAGCCCGAATTTGATGCATTGTTTACTACAAAGGCAAAATCATCATATTTACTGTTAATTGGAGGCGGTAAATTTGTGGCTGGTTGAAAATTTCCTTCATGATATTCGCTTTTAAAAATATCCAATCCTCCCAGTCCTTTATGGCCGTTTGAAGAAAAATAAAGCGTGTTGTTTTCATCGATATAAGGAAATAATTCAGCATGCTTTGAATTAACGATCGGACCTAAATTTTTTGGGGCGCCAAAATTTATTCCGTTGTTAATATCCACAACATAAATGTCAGTTTCACCAAAACCACCTGGCATATCCGAAACAAAATAAAGTTTTTTCCCGTCTTTGCTCACTGCCGGACTTCGCACAGAATATTCTTTGCTGTTAAAAGGCATTGGTGTTACATTGGAAATTTCAAAATTCTCATTAATTGACCCTTTGAACATGTACAATGTTTTCCATTTTGCAGAATCTTTTGATTTAAGTGCGCTGTAAAAATTGTTCCAGGTAAAATAAATGGTTTTAAAATCGGGCGTAAAAGAAATATCCGATTCAAAAAACTTGTTATTTATTTCAGTAGAAAATTTATCTGTTTGTATAATATCGCCATTTTCGGTTATCAAACCATGATACAATTCCAATGAAAGCTGGCGATTGTTTGTGCGCCTTCCACTATTGTCCTTTTTAGAAGATGCAAATATTACGGAATTATTGCTGGAATAAGTGACTCCCAATTCAGCGAATTTAGAGTTTATTGAGGTATTTAAAATTTCATATGCAGCCTGTTGCGCAGACAAGAAATTAAAAATTAAGATAAATACCAATTGCAATAACCTTTTCATAATAGCTTTGTGTTACTTCTTTTGTGAAATTTTTTCAAATACCCAAACTGGTTCAATCAGCAAAAATTGTAGGTCCTTAAAAAAAGAAGGTTTTTTTCCTTCTCGTTTATGTCCGTAAAACTGCCCTATCCACGCGACTGCAAAAATGGCTAACGAAGTGTAAAATAAAGGGCTTATCCTTGATAAAAAATAATTGCCCATCAAACATAAAATTGAAAATGTTAACATTCTCACAAAAGTTGAAAACGACCATCGGATGTAAAAGATAAGCAATAAAATTGAAACGGGCATTGCCCAATTTTCTAAAAACGGATTGTTAATGTTTAAATATTCGGAAATAACCGCTGAAGAAATACTCATTAACATGCCAACAATACAAAAAATTATAGCCAGTACACCTATAAAATGAATCGTTTTATTTGTTTTATTCTGATGGCTTACTCCATATTCATTAAACCATTGTCGCAATGTTTTCATATTTTTAATGGCGTTAACACTAGTTAACTTAGTTTAACTGTTTATCTAATCTTTTATGACCAACTTTGGCGTTTAAAACCGATGGTATAAATATATAAATTAAGCATGAATATAAAATTTAATATCCAAATAATAAAGATGCAAATTAAAATGTATAAATTTTTATTTTTTTTAGTTACAATTTTAGCCTTTAATTCGGCCTTTTCTCAAAGTATAAAAGGGGTCGTTGTTGATGAAGAAAATAGTCCTTTAGAGTTTGTTTCAGTTGCATTGCTTCAACAAAAAGATTCATTATTAATAAAATATACCACAACAGGACCCAATGGTAATTTTGAATTATCGGAGTTTAAAGAAGGCACCTATCTTTTTCAAATTTATTTAATGACCTATCAAGCGAATCAGCGAATTTTAAAAGTTGATAAATCAAAAATTGATTTAGGAGTAATTAAATTAGAAAAAGAGATTAATTCATTAGATGAAATTGTTATTAATGCAATTATCCCTATCAAAATTAAACAAGATACCATCGCTTTTAATGCAAAAGCATTTAAAGTGAAGCAAGATGATAATGTGGAAGATTTAATTAAAAAACTTCCAGGTGTACAAATTGGAACGGATGGAAGTGTTACTGCGCAAGGGCAGGAAATAACTAAAATTTTAGTTGATGGAAAAGAGTTTTTTAATAATGATATGACGATTGCTTTAAAAAATTTAACAGCCGATGCTATTAAAAGTGTTCAAATTATTGATGAAGAAAGCGACGACACAAGAACTACCGGAATTAAGGATGGTGAAAAATCAAAAATAATAAACCTAGTTTTAGAAGAAGGTAAAAAATCTGGCTATTTCGGTAAATTAGGGGCTGGTATTGGTACAAATGATAGATATACCAGTAATTTTGATGTAAATAGATTTACTAAAAATTCGCAACTAGCGATTTTTGGAAATTTAAACAACATTAATAATACGGGTGCAACGGTATTTAGCAGAGACGGAAGTAGAGGGGACAATAGTGGTTATTTAACCACAGGTACAGCTGGGGCAAATTATAATTATGAATTTAAAAAAGACCTTAATTTTAATTTAGATTACCATTTTGGACATTCAGACAGAGAACAGGAAGAAACCTCTGAACGAACTGAATTTACAAGTGTAACGTCATTTTCAACTGATATGGAAAATACAAGTGAGAATATTTCGGACAACCATAATTTAAATTTTAGTTTAAGGGATAGATCAACAAAAGATGCTTATTTAGAATTGAGAGGGAATTTCAAAAATGACAACAGAGAATCATCAAATAATAGTTCAACTGTATATTATGACGAGAATAAATTGGAAGATACGAATAGCGATAGAACAACAAGCAGTGATGATATTAGAAACAGTGGCAAATTGGATTTTTCTTATAGAAAAAAAATAAATGAGAAGGGCAGAAATATAAGAATTGAAAGTGACGTTTCATTTTCCGATAACAACGATGTTAATTATCAAAATTCTTTAACCAAATACAATGTTTCAGCAATTAATAATTATTATGAATCTGAGGAAGTAACCAAACGATCGGAAAAAAATAAAGGACTTAATTATGAACTTTCCGCAAGGTATATGGAACCTATTGTTGCGCATCATTTTATAAGTTTTTCATCGAGTATAGATACCGAAACGAATGATGAAAGTGTAGATCAAACAAAAACCATTAATGCTATTGGTCAAAATCCATTTATATATCAATTAAATTACACTAAGCAAGTTTTTGATAATCAGTTAGGTTATGTGTTTAGCAAAGATAAAATTCAAGTTTATTTGTCAGGGAGTTTAGAAACTATGAAACAAAAACTAGAAATTGAATCAAATTCAAATATCGATAAAAAATATGATAATTTTTTACCGAGCGCAACCGTAAATTATGAATATAAAAAAGGAAAAAACATTCGATTTAGGTATAATAAATCTACAACCTTGCCAAATTCAAACCAAGTCACGCCAATTGTAAATGATTTTAATCCCTTATTTATTGCTGTCGGTAATTCAAATTTAACACCGGAAGAGTCAGATAATTTTAATATTCGAGTTTATTCACACGATTTTAAAAGTACAGCCAGCTTTTTTAGTTATTTCAATTATACCAAAACAACAAATGCAATAGTTACCAACAGAAGCATTGATAACACGTACATTCAACACCAAACCTATGAGAACTACGGCTCAAAAACCAATCTCAGAGGAATGTTACATTTTAATAATAAAATTAAAAAATTGCCTTTGAGATATACGGCAAGATTAAGTGTAAGTTCTAATGATTATATTACCATTATTGATAATGCTTACAATAAAACAAAAACCAATACGACTAGCTTTGGTTTAAGTTTGAGCAATGAAAATAAAAATAATGTCGATATTACCATTGGTGCAAATTACGATATTGACAAAACCACTTATTCTTTAAAAAATAGAAATAGAGATTATTTCAAACAAAATTATTATACAAAATTTGATTGGGATTTTACCAATAGTTTAAACATTAACACCCAGTTCGATTATTCATTATTTACCGATAATAATTTTGATTCACAATCAGTTCCCATTTGGAATGTTGCTTTAGAATATGCATTTTTAAAAGGAAAACGAGGTAATTTAAAACTCCAGGTTTTGGATATTTTAGACAAGAATATAAGTATTATCAGAACTAGTTCTGCCAATTATTTTGAAGAAACATTTAAAAAGAATTTAGGAACATATGCTATGCTAAGTTTCACTTATAGCATAAAACCGCCAACAAACAAAGAAAGCAAAAGAAATTCAGGAGAAAGAAGAGGATTTAGGCATTATTAGAAAAATAGTATTGCCACTGTTTGGTTTATTAATTTATGCCAATAGTACATTTTATTTTATCCAATATTTATTTTTTTTCTAAACTCTTAATGTTTCGTTTTGCCCTGGAATTTCCAGAATCATAAGTCAAGGACTTCTTGTAATTTTCAATGGCGCGAACAGTATCTCCACTTTTCATATAAGCTTCGCCTAAGCTGTCATACACATTGGAGCTATTGGGATATAACACAGCATTTATCTTGAAAATTTCGGTGGCAAGATCAAAATTTTTCTCTCGCAATGATTTATAGCCTAAAGAGTTCAAATATTTTTCATCGATTGAACTGTCCAGCGAATCTTTTTCTTTTATGGCCAAATAACCTTCAAGCGCTTTGTCAAATTCCTTATTTGCCAAATATTCACTCGGAACCTTTTCATCAGTTTTCAGTTTCATAAAATTATAAACAATAGGTTTGTTTTCTTCTTTGGGAACCAAAACCATATAATCTTTTTGATTTGCCGGATTGGTCAAAAACTGAATTTTTTCATTCATTTCCTTAACAAAAAAAGTAGAATCGTTCACTTTTAAAGGTTTGATCTTTTTTGCGCCGCGCCATGCCATATACATTTCATTTTCCTCAAAATAAATATGAATCACTTCATCCGAATTGTATAAATACCTGCCCGTTGCTTTTTTTATGAATTCAGGTTCATTAAAATTATTTGAGCATCCGTAAAACAGTAAACACCCTAAAAAAAAGAAAATATAGTTGAATTTCATTGAGACAATTTTAATTAAAATGTTTGATAACTTGAAATTTCGAAAAATTATACTTCCAAAATTACTAAAAAAAGAATTGACTTAAATTATTGGTTTATGAACATTTTTCGCAATAAACATTGAAGAATTCGCAATAATATTTATTAAGACTTATTATATATTAACTGTTTTGGATTCTAATGTAGTATAAGTTACAGAAAATTGAATTAAATTTAAATTAAAATTAAATCTATGTCAAAATTAATTTTTCGTTTATTTTTCTCATTTGTTGTATTTGTTGGTGTATTTATTCTAATACAACGCTCTCTAACACCTGATTCATTTGGCGAATATGGACATTATAGAGCCAATTCCCTAAATGATAACAAAATGAGAACACCCTATTTTAAAGGGGAAGCAAAATGCACTGAATGTCATCAAGACGTTTATGACATGAAAGCACTGGACGTGCATGATGGCGTCCGCTGCGAAAGTTGTCATTATCCTAAAATTGATGCTAATACAGATTGTGAAGTGAATCCTCCTGTAGTTAAAGGGACTATCAAATTCTGTGCACAATGTCATGCCATTAATGCAGGGCGTTTGGAAAAAGGTGTGCCACAATTAGATTTTAAAGAGCACTATGATAAACAAAATTGTATTGAATGCCATAATCCACACGCGCCATGGGAACTGAAAGAATAGAAAATAAAAGAAGAAAATTTTTCCAAACTGCAGCAACATTGCTTGGAGGAACCTTGTTGTTTTCGCTTATAAAACCATTTGAAGCCTTCGCACAGCCAAAAGAAGAAGATCCCAAAACAGATAAAGTTGATCTTCCTTTATGGGGAATGGGGGTTGATCTTGAAAAATGTATTGGTTGCGGAAAATGCGTTGAGGCCTGTAAAATAGAAAATAAAGTCCCTAAAGAACCTTTTTATTTTAGAACCTGGGTTGAACAATATACAGTTAAGAAAGATGGGGAAGTTAAAATTGAATCCCCAAATGGAGGTATTGGCGGATTAAAACAATCTGTTCCCGATGAAGATATCTTTAAATCCTTTATGGTGCCCAAATTATGTAACCATTGCACAAAAGCACCTTGTGTACAAGCCTGCCCAGTTGGCGCAACATTTATAAGTCCTGAAGGTGTGGTTTTGGTTGATGAAACCTATTGCATTGGTTGCAGCTATTGCATTCAGGCTTGTCCGTATGGAGCTCGCTTTATGAATCCAATTACAAAAGTAGCAGATAAATGCACCTTTTGCTACCACAGAATCACCAAGGGTTTACAGCCAGCTTGTGTAGAGGCTTGCCCAACCGATGCAAGAATATTTGGGGATTTAAGAGATAAAAAGAGCGATTTGGTGAAATTTTTACAAGAAAACCCAACAGAAGTTTTAAAACCTCATTTAAATACACATTCTAGAGTATTTTATAACGGATTAAGTTCAGAAGTCAGATAATTATGGAAGAGCATTTTAGACATTTATTCGAAGCGCTATCTCAGGTAGATGGCTATATTTATCCAAATGAAATAGATTTACGTTGGGGTTTAATGATTGTTTTATACCCTTACATAACAGGGTTGGTTGCTGGCGCTTTTATCCTCGCTTCTTTAGAGCGCGTTTTTAACGTCAAAGTTTTAAAGCCTACTTATGGTTTGGCTTTATTGACTGCATTGGCATTTTTATTGGTAGCCACACTGCCTTTGGTTAGCCATTTGGAACATCCTTTAAGGGCATACGAAATTTTAATGACACCCAATCCAACTTCTGCCATGGCTATTTTCGGGTTTGTTTATTTATGGTATTTGATGGTGGTGTTATTGTTGGAAATTTGGTTTGATTATCGACTTGATTTTGTGCTTTGGTCAAAGAAAAGTACCGGGTTCAAAAAATATTTCTATAAAATAATAACGCTTGGCATCCATGATACAGATAAAAAATCGGCCAAATTAGATGATAAATTGGGCTATTTTATTACCGTATTAGGCATCCCATCAGCATTTTTATTGCATGGTTATGTCGGTTTTATTTTTGGGTCGATAAAAGCAAATCCTTGGTGGTCATCAGTATTAATGCCTGTAATATTTCTTTTTTCAGCAATGGTTTCAGGTATAGCCTTGGTTATGTTGGTTTATATGGTTGTGAGCTGGATAAGAAAAGTTAAAATAGATATGCCTTGTTTGGATACGATTGCCAAATATCTGTTTTATATTTTAATTATAGATTTTACTTTAGAATCGTTAGATCAAATTCATCGGATTTATGAGGCTGAAGAGTCTTTTGACATTATCAAAGTATTGGTGAGCGGAAAATTAAACATCACTTTATTATTCATGCAAGTGTTGCTTGGAACCATTATTCCGCTGCTAATTATTGGAATTTTTCAGGTATATAAACCCGCTGAGAAAATTAGAAAGCCTGCCTACTTTTTTGTGGGCATCATTGTGCTGATTGGGGTTTTCTTTATGCGTTGGAATGTGGTTATCGGCGGACAATTATTTTCAAAAAGTTTAAGCGGATTCACATCTTTCAAAGCTATATACTCAGGAATGGAAGGTTACCTGATGGCAGCAGTTTGGCTGATATTGCCTTTGCTCATCCTAACCTTTTTATTATGGTTGATGCCTCCTTGGAAAAAAGTGACTACGCATGACTAGTTTTAAGTTTTAAGTTATAAGTTCAAGTAAAAAAACAACTACAAGTTCAGTTCTATAATCAAATCAAACTCCCTTTCCTTTTGAAAAGGCTTGGGATAGGATTATAAGTTAAAAATCCGCCAAAAGGCGGATTTTTTTTGTTTTTATATGAATTAAGCTTTCATCAATTCCACATCAAAAATTAACGTGGCATCTGGGGGAATTACGCCACCGGCGCCGCGGCTTCCATAAGCCAATTCGGAAGGAATGACAAAACGTGCTTTGTCCCCAACTTTTAATAATAGGATTCCCTCATCCCAACCTGAAATAACTTGTCCGACCCCCAATTCAAAATCGATGGGTTGCTTGCGTGCATAAGAGGAATCAAAAACAGTTCCGTCCAATAACTGACCTTTATAATGTACAGAAACTACACTTCCTTTCGTTGCTTTTTTCCCTGAACCTTCCTGCAGGATTTTGTATCGCAAACCGCTTGGTGTTTCATCATAACCGGCAGCAACTTTATCCATTTGGGCTGCCATTGCTTTTTTAGCTTCTGCTTCTCTTTTTGTTCTTGAGCCTTCAAAAACCCTAAAGGTTTCCACCGCATTAAACTTTTTGGCAAGTTCGCCAACGCGAACAATTTCAACAGATTCCAATACGTCATTTTGAGCTATTGCATCAACAACATCTTGTCCTTCAATTACTTTACCAAAAACGGTGTGTTTATTGTCTAACCAAGGCGTTGGAACATGCGTAATAAAAAACTGACTTCCGTTTGAAGCCGGGCCAGAATTTGCCATCGATAAAATTCCTGGTTTGTCATGTTTTAAATCTGGATGAAATTCATCAGCAAAGCTGTAACCAGGCGAACCTGTCCCAGTTCCCAAAGGACAACCTCCCTGAATCATAAAATCAGGTATTACCCTGTGAAATTTCAATCCGTTATAATAAGGTTTTCCTTGAGGTTTTGAGGTATTTTCCATATTTCCTTCAGCCAAAGCAACAAAGTTGCCCACTGTTCCTGGCGTTTTCTCAAATTCTAAACTTACCAATATTTCACCTTTTGAGGTGTTAAATTTTGCGTATAATCCGTTATCCATTTTCTTATTTTTTTAAACTGTTGCAAAGATACATACTTTCAAGGAAAATGAAAGTATTACAAATATTTATTCATTTCACTATGGCTACTAAAAAGAAAAATCCGCCATAAAGCGAATTTTTCTTTTTATTTATAAGATATCGGCATTAAACTTCAGCCTTAACCATAGCCTTATATGAAGTTGATTGTTCTATTTTATTTGCATCGCTTGTTAATCCGCAGCCTTTTTTGGAGGCATTGCATGAGCTAAACAACAGTGCTGAAAACGCAATTCCCAATGTATATAAAGCTATTTTTTTCATTTTACGAATGATTTTATTAATTAAAAACGTTTAAATATAACAATTATTTTATTGATATTAATTAGTGCCAAAGTTTGGAGTGCCTAAAATACTTAAATTTAAGTAAAACTCAACTTTATAAAAAGCAAAAAAAATCTTTTTTTTAACTTTTTCATTTAAATAACTTAATTTCAAAATAGATGAGGTCATTTTATCTGCAAAAATTTATGTTTTAAACGCTAAGTACTTCAAACTTTAGACACTTTAAGTACTTTTTTAACTATTTTATGAAGTTAATTTGTTTAAGGTATAAACAATTAATTTTTCAACAGGTTTGTAAGGATCTTCACTAAAAGTTCCATTGGCCCTGTTGGCGATAATGGCATTCATGGAACAAGCTTCGTGACCCAATAATTTAGCCAAGCCATAAATTGCGGAAGTTTCCATTTCAAGGTTTGTCACTTTATAGCCGTCAAATTCAAAATTGTCAATTTTATTGTTTAATGAAGGATCTTGTATTGCCAAACGAAGCACGCGTCCTTGCGGCCCGTAAAAACCGCCGGCAGTTGCGGTAACGCCAATAAAAACCTTGTCGCTTTTCAATTTTTGTATTAATAATTCACTGCCTTTTACCAAATATGGCCTCGATTTTCTCGGACTCCAATTCGTGTGTTTAATAAAAGCATTTTCCATTTCAGCTTCTAATATATGCTCACAATCATAAGAATGAAGCAGTCCGTCAAACCCCAATCCATATTTTGCCAAAACAAAACTATCCACAGGAATATCACTTTGCAAAGAACCAGAAGTTCCTATTCTGACAATATTTAATTTGGTGTGCGTAGCTTTTACAGTTCGTGTATTTAGGTCGATATTCACCAAAGCGTCCAATTCATTCATCACAATATCAATATTGTCGGGACCAATACCTGTTGAAATCACTGAAAATCTCATTCCTTTATAAGTGCCGGTAATCGTTCTGAATTCTCTTTTTTGGGTTTCAAATTCGATAGATTCAAAATGTGCGGCTATTTTTGGCACCCTGTTTTGATCGCCAACAAAAATAATGTTGGTCGCAATGTTTTCGGGTTTTAAATTTAAGTGATACACACTTCCGTCTGGGTTCAGAATTAATTCTGAGGCTGCTATTTTATTCATAATTTATCCGCCTACGCGTTTTACATTATATCCCTCATTTCTAAGAATTTCCATTATTTTATCTCTATAATTCCCCTGAATTATAATTTCATTGTCTTTTACGCTTCCGCCCACGCCACATTTAGTCTTAAGCAGTTTTCCCAGCGTTTTCAAGTCCTCTTCAGAACCCACAAAACCCCTAATTACTGTGACGGTCTTCCCTCCTCTTCCCTTATTGGAAAATAAGGCTTCTAAATATTGCTTTTTTGGTGGCAACAACGCCTGCTCCTCTTCTTTTTCAAATTCAAAATTGTCATTTGTCGAAAAAACAAATCCACCCAAATCTTCTAAACTGTTTGATTTTTTTTTACCCATTGTCAATACAAAAAATATAGGCTAAATTAGGCAAAGATTATTTATTATCGATCTTTTTCCAGACAAATAGCAAGGCTGCCAAAAGTTCGAAAACGAATCCGATGGCGATTACCAAATTCGCTTGGGACCAATTAAACAGCTTTGATACGGCACCTGCCAAGAGCAAAAATATGCCAAACGTAAATGTTGAAACTACTTTGTTTGCCTTCATTTTAACAATTTTATTCCCCCCTAAACGATTATTAAAAATTCTTCTGCCAGCATGCTGCACCAAAAAAATTACTTTTCTCTTTTAATAATTGGAATTAGGTAACTCAAGGTATAATTTATGCCAAAACCTGTGTCGTTTAAATAAACACGGTTAAAACCGGGCACATAGAGATTTTTAAAATTAGTTGGTTCTTTGGTACTGATCATTGTTTTAAAACTAAAACTAAAACCCAAGTATAAATTTTTTAATGTTTCGGCTTTCATCCCAAAAACCAATTCGGCCCAATGAGCAGATAAATCTTTAAATTCGGTATTTGGCACTACTTCCGTAGGAATAAAATAAGTTCCTTTTACATTTGGCGTGTAACTGTTTAATGTTTGGTTAAATAAACTAAGTCCATATCTCGCTCCAACATAAATTTCATTGGTCATCCCTTTCCAGTTTTTATAGGCATTGTAATTCACCCCAACTTTTATATAGCTGCCTTTTGTGGTATAATTCATATAATCTTCCTTGGAGATTTTATCTTCAAAACCCAGTTCAACGGCCGCATAATAATTATTTAAAATACGAATGTCACCAACCAGTTCCAATCCTTTTGATTCAGGCTCCAAGAAAGAAATCAATGGCTTACTCAAATCAACGCCAACCCGTAAACCATAACTTTCCTTCGTTTTAACGGTATCCTTTTTTTGTTGGGCAGTTACCGTTGCCGAAACTAAGAAACTAATGAAAAATAGTAAGATGAGCTGCTGTTTCATTTTCTATGGTTGTGTTTTTAATAGTATCATTTTTTATCCAATTTGAGCTTCTGCTTTCTATTTGAAAATTTTCAAAAATGGTTTTGTAACCACAAGAACGGGAAACAAAAATATCTTTTCTGTCATAGGTAAAGGCAATCGTGTCTTTAAAAGATTTATTATCTAAGATATACGTGGTCCTATTTTGATTTAAATCTAAAGGAATGGCAATAGAATCCAGCGATTTACTTTCATATAAATTTCCTTTGCCTTCAGCCCAAACTGTTAAAGAAGTTACCGCCGTTTTTTTATCGGTAATTGCATTGTCATAAAAAACAATGATTAATTTTGGTGTGGTCGTATCAATACAAATGTCATCTTTTTCACAGTTTGTAAGCGTAAAACTCAAGATGAATAACAAGATTAAATATTTTCTCATAACTGTTTTATTTCAATTCCAAAAGTACAACATTTTCCACGTGGTGGGTTTGCGGAAACATGTCCACTGCCTGGGTTTTAATAATTTGATACTGTTCTTTCATCAAAGATAAATCACGCGCTTGTGTTGCCGAATTGCAGCTAACGTAAACAATGCGTTTTGGAGAAATTTCCAGCAACTTCTCTATCACATTTTTATGCATTCCGTCACGCGGCGGATCGGTAATAATCACATCTGGCTGTCCGTGCGTTTTAATAAAATTGTCATTAAAAACATCCTTCATGTCCCCGGCAAAAAATTCCACATTATTTATGTCGTTTAATTTCGCATTATGCTTTGCGTCTTCTATGGCTTCGGGAACCGATTCTACGCCAATCACTTTTTTGGCGTTTTTTGCCACAAATTGCGCGATGGTTCCAGTGCCCGTATAAAAATCGTACACAATTTCATTTCCGGTTAAATTGGCAAAATCACGCGTTATTTTGTACAATTCATAGGCTTGTGCAGAATTTGTTTGATAAAATGATTTAGCGCCAATTTTAAATTTAAGGCCTTCCATTTCTTCAAAAATATGATCTCTTCCGCTGAATAAAATAATATCTTGATCGTATAAGGTGTCGTTTCCTTTACCATTAATGACATATTGAAGCGAGGTTATTTGCGGAAATTCCTGAATTATTGCATTTAACAAAGCTTCTCTTTTTTCTTTGGCCTCTTGTAAAAATTGAATCACCACCATCATTTCGCCCGTTGATGAAATGCGAATCATGATGGTTCTTAAAAGTCCTGTTTGTTCACGCGGATTGTAAAATTCAAGTTCGTGTTGTATGCCGAATTCTTTGACAAAATTTCTAATTTGATTGGAAGGATCTTCCTGAAGATGGCATTTTTCAATATCCAAAATTTTATCCCACATTCCCGAAATATGGAAACCACAGGCATTTTTATTGTCTATTTCTTCTGAAGAATTTATTTCATCAATCGTAAGCCACCGGCTGTTGGAAAAAGAAAACTCCATTTTATTTCTGTAAAAATAAATATTGGCGCAGCCCAAAATTGGTGTAGGTTCAGGCAATTCCAAATGGCCGATTCGCTTTAGGTTGTTAATAACTTCTTTTTCTTTGTAGGCCAATTGGTACTCATAAGCCATATCCTGCCATTTGCAGCCACCACAAAATTCAAAATGCTGACAGACTGGTTCTGTGCGTTTTTCTGAATATTTATGAAATTTTATTGCCGTACCTTCAAAATAGGCCTTTCTTTTTTTTCCGGTTTTTATATCAACAATATCGCCGGGAACGGTATTGGATAAAAATATGACGCAACCGTCTGGAGCCTTGGCAATAGTTTTGCCTTGTGCCCCTGCATCTATTACTTCTATATTTTCAAAAATAAATTGCTTGTTTTTTCTTGCCATGTTGCAAATGTACCATTTTTGCATAAAAAAAGCATCCCAATTTTGGGATGCTTTCAATTGCTTATTTTAACTTGATTATTTGATACTGCCCATATAAACTGCCAATGCAGCAAGTTCTTCACTGGTTAAGTTTTTAACGAAACCATCTAAATTTGCTTTCATAATAGCAACCTGGCCAGGATCCGTGTCAACAATTGCAGGAGTTTCTCCTTTTAAGAATGCCACAATGTTCCCGTTTGTTTCTGAATATTTTTTATTGATGTCTTTTATTGACGGGCCAATTACTTTAACATCTGGTTGGTGACAAGTAACGCAAGTTTTCGATGTAAATAATTCTTTTCCCAAAGCGAGGTATTCTTCCGACGTTTTAACAGTTTCTTTGGCTGCTTCCACCGGTGCTTCAACCTCTTTCTTTACCTCTTCTTTTTTTGGTTCACCGCAGCTTACAAAAAGCAACGCACCCAATCCAAGTAACAATATTGATTTTTTCATGTCTTAAATTTTTAGTTTTAGTTTAATACAAATCTATCTAATTAATTTCTAATTAAGAACAATTTTTTAAACAAAATTTAGAATTCTGTAATATTCTTCATTCTGAAGCCATCTGACTATAAAAATAAACAATTAAGCCCAACTAAAAGAGTAAAATATTTTGTAATTTGCAGAAAATATTAGGATGATTTCTCTCCTGAAGGAGGAATTGAGGATTTTAAATTTTAATTTTTCACTATGATGGTTTCAGAAAAAATTTCATCACAACAAGCTATTGATTTAGAAAATAATTACGGAGCGCATAATTACCATCCATTACCGGTTGTTTTAACCAAAGGAGAAGGTGTTTATGTTTGGGATGTTGACGGCAAGCGTTATTACGATTTTTTATCGGCATATTCAGCTGTTAATCAAGGACATTGTCACCCAAAAATAATTAAAGCCTTAAATGAACAGGCAGGTACTTTAACGCTAACTTCGCGTGCATTTTACAATGATATGCTTGGTAAATATGAAAAATATGTGACCGAATTTTTTGGTTTTGAAAAAGTTTTACCGATGAATACGGGTGCAGAAGCTGTTGAAACTGCGATTAAACTTTGCCGAAAATACGCTTATGAGAAAAAAGGGATTCCTGAAAATCAGGCGCAAATAATTGTTTGCAAAAATAATTTTCACGGAAGAACAACCACCATCATTTCTTTTTCAAATGATGAAGATGCCCGAAAAAACTTCGGACCTTATACGGAAGGATTCATAAAAATTGATTATGACAATGTTGAAGCCTTGGAAGAAACGTTAAAATCGAGCAAAAATATTGCCGGATTTTTAGTGGAGCCCATTCAGGGTGAAGCCGGTGTTTACGTGCCTGCGGAAGGCTATTTGGCAAAGGCAAAAGCTTTGTGCGAAAAATACGGTGTTTTATTTATTGCCGATGAAATACAAACAGGCATCGCAAGAACCGGAAAATTATTGGCGGTGGACCATGAAAATGTAATTCCAGATATGTTAATATTAGGAAAAGCATTGAGTGGCGGCGTTTATCCGGTATCGGCGGTTTTGGCAAATAGCCACATTATGGACGTCATAAAACCCGGGCAACACGGATCAACTTTTGGCGGAAATCCTTTGGCTGCTGCCGTGGCCATTGCCGCACTTAAGGTCATTAAAGAAGAAGATTTGGCAGAAAATGCCGACAAACTGGGGAAACTTTTCAGAAGTGAAATGCAAAAATTTATAGCAACGCAAACACTCATAAAATTGGTGCGTGGCAAAGGTTTGTTAAACGCCATCGTTATTAATGACAGCGAAGACAGTTCAACGGCCTGGGATATCTGTTTAAAACTGCGCGACAATGGTTTGTTGGCAAAACCTACCCATGGAAACATTATTCGTTTTGCGCCACCCTTGGTGATGAATGAAGCGCAACTAATGGATTGTGTGGCAATTATTAAAAAAACAATTACGGAATTTCAATCATAAAAATAAACTTTTAATCCTATCCCCAACCCTTTCCGAAGGAAAGGGAGTTTGGTTAAGTCTTAAAAAGGACATTTTTCGACTTTTAACTTTTAACTTTTAACTTTTAACTTTTAACTTTTAACTTTTAACTTTTAACAAAAGAATATCGAGGCAAAAACCTCGATATTTTTTTATCTTATTTATAAATATTTCAGGAAGAAATCCATCATTTTTTCTTTAAGCTGATAATGCATATTTACAAATGTTTTCATTTCATCTTTTAACAACACCTGTTTATCGTGAAATTGGGCCTCATTATTTTTTTCTATTTGTCCTTGATTTGCCAATTCTCTCCTTTTCATTCGAATTCTATGTCTTAAATGACCCATAACTTCGCGTTCACGGATTATCTTATTTTGAAAACCCTCTAATTGAACCAGAACTTCACTTCCTGGATCTCGCATGACCACATGCTCGAGCTTTTCTTCAAAATAATCCATTTCACTTTCTTGAAATTTCAACTCTCTTTTCCAAACATCTAAGTTAAAGCTCAGATCACTTAAGAATACTAACTGACTTTCCATTTTCGAATAGGTTTTAAATTATTATACGCTAAAGTTCTTAATTTTCTTTTGATTTCCCGCTGATAAAAATCATAAAGTTTTAACAAATGAACAATCTGAAAAACACTTTAACAATTTTCATAAAGATATAAAAAAAAGCGTTTTAATTTAAATTAAAACGCTTTAAAATTTATACTAAAATTAATTATTCCTTATTTTCTTCTTCTTCACCTTCTTTTTTGGAAGTTTTATTCCATATTTTTATTTCATCATCCAAAGTAACTCCTGAAATAATTTCAACATTTATGCCATCTGAAATCCCCAGCTCTACATCTCGCTTTTCAAATTTTTGATCTCCGGTTTTAACATCTACATAAGGTTTTTCAGTTTTTTTGTCAAATTGTAATAAAGCTTCTTTAATTGAAAGCACACTGTCTTTTTTTTCTAAAACAATATCAGCGTTGGCGCTATAACCTGCTCTCACAAAAAATTCATCATCCAAGGTAAGATCCCCTTTAATTTTAAATTGGACTGCGCCATTTTCCTCGGTTCCTTTTGGCGCGATAAAATTCAATTTCGCCGGATATTTCTTCTTTTCAATAGCCCCCAACGACACTTCCAATACAGTGCCATTTTTAATTTTTCCGACTTCAGCTTCATCAACTTTACCTTCAAAAATCATTTTAGACATATCTGCAATTGTCGCAATGGTTGTTCCTGCATTAAAGGTATTGCTTTCAATTACCTGATTTCCTATGCGAACCGGAATTTCCAAAACGGTTCCTGAAATTTCTGCTTTCACAAAAGTATTGGCTGTTTCACCCATTCCTGCTGCAGAGCCTTTTCTAATAATATCCAAATTATTTTGGGCGTTTTTCAGCTCTTCCTTTGATCTGTTAAAGTTTAATTCCGTCGCTTCGAATTCTTGTTCAGATATGACACCTTTTCCAAAAAGATTTTCATCTCTTTCATACAATGTTTTGGTATTGTTAAAACTTAGTTGGGCTGTTTTTACACTGCCTTGTGCGCTATTTAATGATTGCACATTAGGCACTACCCTAATGGTAGCCAATAAATCACCAACCTTAACTTTTGCGCCTTCAACAACATAAATATTATCAATAATCCCTGAAACTTTCGGCTTAATTTCTACTTCTTCCAAAGGAATTACTTTACCTGTGGCAACCGTTTTTCTGACAATATTAGTCTTGAATGGTTTTTCTGTTTCATATTGAATTGGAGATTTGCTGTTCTTTGCGCCAAACCACGCCAAAACAGCTATAAGCACTACTCCTATTGATCCAAAAACTATCTTTTTTTTCATTGGTAATTGATTTTCAGTTTATGTTATTTTTTATTGAAGGTTAAATGCTTCAAAAATTGAAAAATTTATGCCCTTTTAATTATCCTTTTTTAACCTGCCGGCTGCTGGCGGGTTGTTAATTATTCATTTTTTATTAATTGATTACTCTTCTCTTAATGCTTCAATCGGTCTGATGCTCACCGCAATATTTGCAGGAATTAGCCCTATTAAAGTCCCTAATATGACTAAAGTTGCAGCGGCAATTAGAATTACGGGAATGTCAACTGTCGGGTTTGTTAAAAACCGGTCTTCTCCTTTTCCCAAAGTGGCATCAACCAACATTAAAACGACACCTCCAAAAATGATTCCCAACGCGCCCGCGATACTTGTTAAAAAGACAGATTCCAAAATTATTTGCCGCTTTATTTCCCAAGGTTTTGCACCTATGGCCCTTCTAATTCCAATTTCTTTAGTCCTTTCTTTAACGGTAATCAATAATATATTTCCAATGGCAAACACCCCTGCAATTAAAGTTGCGATCCCAACAAACCAGGTTACAAACTGCATTCCGGTTAAGAACCCTGTAAGTTTTGCAATTTCTTTGCCCAAATTAAAGCTTCCAAAGGCTCTTTCATCTTCTGGGTGTACATTGTGTAAATTTTTCAAAAGCAACTTCACATCTGCTTCAATTTGAACAATATCAAAACCCGGTTTGCCTGTAATCATCATCCAGCCTACACTGTCACCTTTATTGTAAACTTGTTGAAATGTTGTAAATGGAATATGGATATTTCCCTGTGGTCCACCTGATCCTATCTGTCCTTCTTTATACATTCCAACCACGTTGTAATTGATATTGTCTATTTTAATATATTGGCCTATTGGAAACTCATCTTTATCAAAAAGTTGCTTAAATATTTCTTCAGAAATTACACAAACTTTCTTTTTTTCAACAATATCATTGTGATTTATAAATCTGCCATAAACCAAATTTCTTTTCTGAACTTTATCAAACTCGGGATAATCCCCAAAAATACCAAACGTTCCAGTTTTAAATTTATTCACAGTTAAAGCCTGTGTCTGATAACGCGGCACCACAAATTCAAGCCCCTTAATTTCATTTTTAATTTTTTCTATATCTCCTAATTTGAGCGTTATTCCTTTTCCTTCCTGAAAACCTTTAAACGGCTTGCTTGTTTGTTGTGCCCAAATAAATACACTATTTGTCGCAAAATCTCCAAATAACCGATTAAAATTGTTCTCAACACCTTTTGCGGCACCCAATAAAACAACCAATAAAAATATTCCCCACATGACACCAATGATGGTAATCCCGGTCCGCACTTTATTTTTACGAATGCTGCTGTATATTTCTTGCCAAGTATCTGGGTCAAATAAAAATTTAATCATATTATTCGTCGTTTAATGCTACTATTGGTTTGATACTTGCGGCTCTTTTAGCGGGGATATAACCTGCAATGGTCCCTGCAATTATTAAAATTATTGTTGCGCCTACTACCACATAAGTTTCCACACTTGGGTTGATGATAAAGTACTTTTCCAGACTGCTTCCAATGGCTTTTAACGTAAAAACACCCATCAGTAATCCAATATAACCAGCTACAGCAGTCACAAATATTGATTCCATCATAATCATCCCTATAATTGAGCTCGGAGTTGCCCCCAATGCTTTTCTGATTCCTATTTCTTTGGTGCGTTCTTTTACTATATAGACCATGATATTGCTAATGCCTATAATCCCTGCAATTAAAGTTCCTATCCCAATAAAAAGGATGATTATATTTAAACCAAACATCATTTGTTGAACATTTTTGGCTCCTTCAGCATAATTTTGAACTCTAATGGCGCCTTGATCCCTTGGATCTATATTGTGTTTTTCTTTCAGCATTTTCTCAAGCAAATTCGAAAATGCCAAAGCTTGGTCAACTTTTAGACTTGGATTATAAGTAAGTCCGATTTGGTCTAATTCATCATTAATTCTATACATTCCTTGCGCTGTGGTAAAAGGCGTATAAATATATCGCTCGTCATTATCGCCTCCGGGATCATTAAAAACACCTATCACTTTATAGGAAATTCCATCCAAATTGATGTTTTTACCCAAAGCGCTTAAATTCCCGAATAAATCTTTTTCTACCAACCTTCCTATGGCTACAACCTTGGCTTTATTTTTTAAATCCAAATAACTTAAAAACCTGCCATCTTGGATTACTGCAGATTCTATTGGCTGATAATCTGGATAAACTCCTCTAACGGTATATTTGTTATGTTCCCCTTTATAAATTGCCTGTACATTGAATCGTTGAACATTCGGGCTGAAAAACTGAATGTCCTCTTCAAATTTTTCATTTATAAATTTGGAATCATCATTTCTAAACTGAATTTTTCTGCCGCTTTGCAATCCTTTATAGGGCTTGGTAGTTGTGCCTGATCTAACATATACAGAATTTGCGGCATCCTTGGAAAATTGTTCCTCAAAGAAGTGTTTTAACCCATTTCCAACTCCGAAAAGCAAGGTAAACAGCAGTATGGCAAACGCTATGGTAAAACCGGCAAGAATAGTTCTTAACTTGTTTTTACTTAATGTTTGAAAAATTTCATGCCAACGATCTAAATCAAACATAGCTTATACGGTTGCTTTTTTTTGTACTTTCTCATCGCTAATAATTATGCCATCCTTTAAACGCACAATTCTGTCTGTTTCCTCTGCAATATCTTCTTCGTGTGTGATCACAAAAACAGTCATCCCTTCACGGTTAATTTCTTTTAACAATTCCATTACTTGATGGGAAGTTGTTGAATCCAATGCCCCTGTTGGCTCATCGGCCAAAACCACTTTCGGGTTGGTAACCAAAGCGCGTGCAATGGCAACTCGTTGTTTTTCTCCTCCAGAAAGTTCACTCGGTAAATGTTCAGCCCTGTCTTTTAAGCCAACTTTATCCAAATATTGCAAGGCGATTTTATTGCGCTCTTTTCTGGCCATCCCTTGATAATATAAAGGCAAGGCAACATTTTCCAAAGCACTTTTATAATTTATCAGATTAAAGGACTGGAATACAAAACCCAAAAATTTATTTCTGAGGATTGCCGCTTTTTTCTCATCCAAATTTTCAATTAATTGTCCGTTTAAATAATATTTACCCGTATCATGGGTGTCCAACAAACCAACAATATTTAATAAGGTAGATTTTCCCGAACCCGAAGATCCCATAATCGCCACAAATTCCCCCTTTTTAATATGTAAATCCAGCCCCTTTAATACGTGCAGAGAATCTTTTCCTATTGGGTACGATTTATGAAGTTTTTCAATCTTAATCATTTGGTTATTGTTTTAACGAATTTAAAAATTGCCAGTGAGCGTGATTATTAATATTATGTTAAAAAGAAACTTTCATTTTAAATCAATAATTTTGTTTTATGGACAATTTTGAAAGCAAATCGATTATTCTTTTTGATGGTGTTTGTAACCTTTGCAACGCATCGGTAAATTTTGTAATCAAACACGATAAAAAAAAGCATTTTTTGTTTGCTTCATTTCAATCAGACGCCACAAAAGAAATATTGTTACAGTTCAATTTAAAAAATTTGAATTTAGATTCAATTGTGCTAATTGATGATGGGAAATTTATGAAAAATCCACAGCAATTTTTTAATTTAAAAAGATTAATTTTTAAGTAACAATGATTACAAACTGACTTTTATCGAACAAAAAGCAATATTAAGTCGCTCTGCGAAGTCTTCCGCTCTGCGAAGTCTCCCGACTTCGCAGCCAGCATCACTCTTAATATTCAATGTGTTTTGTAAAGTACTTTATTTCAAAATAATTATTACGACTCACTCACTAAATATCAACTATTTTCTTTGAAATTGTGAGCTTTGAAGTCGGAAGACATCGTAAACGCGAAAGAAATCATTCTAAAATTATTTTGTGCTCTTTCTAAAAAGTTTCTAAAATACATATTGATTGTCTGTTTTATTTTTTTACACCTACACTATCCCATGCTTTGCCCCTAAGTATCCCCTACTTTGCCCCTAAGTAATTAGTTGTCCTAAAACAACTTGCGTCGTCCTAAAATAACTATACATGTAAACAAATAAATAAATCCTGCAATAGTTATACAAATTCAGCTCAGCTCTGCGAAGTCTCCCGACTTCGCAGCCAGCATCACTCTTAATATTCAATGTGTTTTGTAAAGTACTTTATTTCAAAATAATTATTACGACTCACTAAATATCAACTATTTTCTTTGAAATTGTGAGCTTTGAAGAGCGGGTAATAACAATATTTTAAATTGTATCAATTTATCTTTTACTTTTTTTTATTGATAAAAAAAGAAATAGGGCGGAACGTTATGAAAATGTTCAGTGAATATTTTTAGAGAACGAGCCAGCTGGCGCGATGGAGTGTCTGATGATCTTTTTCTGAAAAATCTATTGAATTTTTTTTAACTATATCACCCAAACCGCCTCTCCCAACACTTTTTCCAGCCGCAAGGCTAATGTCATTAAGTTAAGCATTTATATTATTTTTTTGTCATTCCGAGGAATCTCATAATGCTATGCTATTTGATGTGATTTCTCCTTTGTCGGAATGACAAATATTTTCTTAACTTAATGACATTGGCCGCAAGGCTCTTTGGGTTGCTCCGTCAGCCAAATTGATTGAAACTTCATCTGATGAGATCCTGAAACAAGTTCAGGATGACGTTTTCAATGTTTTACAACGAAAAACATCATAGGACGGGTTCTTGCGATTTTGAATTGTAGGGTGTTTGTGTTTTTGATTTACGATTTTAAATTGTTAACTTGTAGTCGAAACTATTTTTTCCCGCTCTGTGAAGTCTCCCGACTTCGAAGAGCGGTGATTGATTCCTAATTTCACAATTAATGAATATCCTAAAACATTGCTGTCATCTGGTATAAAACACCTATTAAAACGATTATCTAACCCTTTTAACTTTTTCCAATTAATTTCTAACTTTTGGTAAATTGCCTTTTTTTAACTCTAAGTACTCTAAACTTTAGGCACTTTAAGTACTTTCTTATAAAAATTACTCTTTAGTTTCAGCATTTAAAGTATCGAGTTTGCTTTTTGCCAACACAAATTCAGGAAATAATTTTATGGCACGCTCAAAACTCAATTTTGCCTCAGCTTTTTTGTTTAAATTAACGGCGATAATTCCTTCCAAATAAGCAATTGCAGCTTTTAAATCAATATTTTGGCTGTAATTTTTATTTACCTGAAACGTTATTTTCACTGTTCCGTCATCAGGAAGTTTATCCGCTTTTTTTATCGATGCATAGGCTTCCTCAAATTTACCCATTCCAAATTGCAATCCGGCCAATTTATATGCGTGATAATTGTTATTTGTTTTTGTGAATAAATTTTGATAGGCTTCAGCAGCTTTATCGGTTGCGCCCATAGATTCTAAGGAAATCGCATTCATTTCCATCAAATCCAGATTATCAGGTTTGTTTTTCAAAATATCATTGGTCACAAAAAAACAGGAGAGAAAATTTCTGTCGTTAAAATACAAATAGGCCAAACTGTCCTTATAAACACTTTTTGGGCCTTCCAGTAAAATAATGGAAAGCATGGCGTTTGCGGCAACGGTTTTATCGCCATACGCTAAAGCCTGCTTCATCTTTTGTTGTTCAAACGCAATATCGTTAGCGGTTTGGGCCACAGCAGTAGCGGCAATTAAAAAAGAAAGAATAATAAAAATACGTTTCATCAATTTTAGTTTAAACATTAATGAGCGAAAATATCAAATTTATACTAAAAACAAAGATTTTGCCATCATAAAAATTACCTAAATTAATTAATGTTTGGATTTTGGATTTTCTCTTTTCTTTTATTTTTGCCGTATCTTCGCACTTTAAAAAATTGATTGCATTTAAATTCTTTATGAAAGCTTTACAATACTTAAACAAATACTTTTTAAAATATAAATACCGACTGCTCTTAGGCATTGTGATCACCGTTGCTTCCAAAATTTTGGCATTGCAGGTTCCCCAGCTTATCAGAGAATCCGTAAATGTTGCCGAAGATTACAGAAATGGGATTGTGACCGATTTATCCGTGGTAAAATCGGAATTGCTAAATAACATTCTTTTAATTGTTGCCGCGGCGTTGCTTTCGGGCTTTTTTACTTTTTTAATGCGACAAACCATCATTGTCATGTCGCGGTTAATTGAATTTGATTTAAAAAATGAAATTTACCGGCAATACCAACGCTTGTCCTTAAATTTCTACAAAAAAAACAGAACCGGAGATTTAATGAATCGCATTAGTGAAGATGTAAGTAAAGTGCGCATGTACTCCGGACCGGCCATTATGTACACCATAAATATGTTGGTATTATTTTCTGTGGCCATTATAAAAATGTATAATATTGATGCCACTTTAGCCAATTACACGCTATTGCCATTGCCTATTTTATCGATTTCAATCTATTATTTAAGCAGGGTCATAAATAAACGCAGCACCATTGTACAGCAATATTTATCAAAATTAACCGCAAGCGCCCAAGAAACTTTTTCAGGAATAAGTATCCTAAAATCCTATGGGGTTGAAAAAAAGACGATGACCGAATTTGAGGACTTGTCCAATGCTGCCAAAGAAAAAAACATCAGCTTGTTTAAAGTTCAGGCACTGTTTTTCCCTTCTATGATTTTACTGATTGGATTGAGTAATATTCTGGTTATTTATGTTGGCGGTTTGCGCTATATTGAAGGCACTATTTCTTTGGGTGTTATTGCCGAATTTATTATGTATATCAACATGCTTACTTGGCCCGTTGCCGTTGTGGGCTGGGTAACTTCCATCATTCAGGAAGCGGAAGCATCACAAAAACGCATTAACGAGTTTTTAAAACAAGAACCGGAAATTAAAAACAATACTTCCACCCCCTCAAAAATAGAAGGAAGCATCGAATTTAAAGAGGTGTCTTTTGCCTATGACGACACCAACATTGCCGCGCTTCAACATATCAATTTTAAACTTGAAAAAGGAAAAACATTGGGTATTTTGGGAAATACAGGTTCTGGAAAAACAACCCTTATCAGTTTAATTGCCCGTTTGTATGATGTAAAATCGGGTAAAATTTTAATTGACGGCCAACCTATTGAACAATTCAATTTAGGAGATTTGCGTCAAAATATCGGTTTTGTTCCGCAAGAAGCCTTCCTGTTTTCGGATACCATAAAAAACAATATAAAATTTGGGGATGAAGGTGCTTCTGACGATAAAATTGAACAAGCCGCAAAAGATGCCTACATTCATCACAATATTATTGAGTTTAACGAAGGCTACAACACTTTTGTGGGAGAACGGGGCGTAACCCTGTCGGGCGGACAAAAACAGCGGGTTTCCATTGCCCGTGCGCTTATTAAAGAACCTGAAATTTTAATTTTTGACGATTGCTTATCCGCAGTTGACACAGAAACAGAAGAAATTATCCTGAATAACTTATTTAAAATAAGTCAAGATAAAACCACCCTTATTGTTAGCCATAGAATTTCATCGGTGAAAAATGCAGATGCCATTTTGGTATTGGAAAAAGGAAAAATAATTCAACAAGGCTCGCACAATGAGCTAATTAAAATAAACGGCTATTATAAAGACCTATATGAACAACAACTTTTGGAAAAAGAAATTTGAAAATAGTGCAAAAAGTCAAATTATTTTATAGATTTGTGTCAAATTCTAATAGAAAGATTAATTAAATAGAGAGTTATATATGAATGACAATGAACATTTAGAACAAGAGGAGATATTCTCTCAAGTTCTTAGAGCAGGAAGAAGAACTTACTTTTTTGATGTAAGAGCAACAAAAGCCGAAGATTATTACTTGACTATTACCGAGAGTAAAAAATTCACTCATGACGATGGATCTTTCCATTACAAAAAGCATAAAATTTATTTATACAAAGAAGATTTTGTTGAATTTAATGATATGCTCAAAGAAGCTACTAATTATATTTTAAATGAAAAAGGTGAAGAGGTTATTTCAGAACGTCACCAAAAAGATTTTAAAAGACCATCAGACGGAACAGAGGATACTGAGGAAACAGTCTCAGGATCTGAAAGTTTTACCGATGTAAATTTTGAAGATATATAATAAATAACTTCAACCAAATAAAAAACACTTCAATTGAAGTGTTTTTTTATGTCGATTTTTTTAGCACTGCTAGCGCGAGCGCAATATCATTAAGTTAAGACTTTAACGTCTTTATTTTGTCATTCCGCGGTACGAGGAATCACATCATGTTACGCTATTTAATGCGATTCCTCCTTTGTCGGAATGACAAATATTCCCTTTGCTAGCGCGAGCGTCTCGCTCGTGTTTTTGTTACCTTGTTAGCGCAGTCACGAGCTGGAAGCTCGCGCTAGCTGTTTTT
>DAIQBF010000002.1:0-5664 GCA_036781305.1 Lutibacter sp. | reverse complement strand
TTTTTGTTACCTTGTTAGCGCAGTCACGAGCTGGAAGCTCGCGCTAGCTGTTTTTATGCCCAAAATACTGATGAATAAAATCAACAACTTTCCTTTGCTAGCGCGAGCGTCTCGCTCGTGTTTTTGTTACCTTGTTAGCGCAGTCACGAGCTGGAAGCTCGCGCTAGCTGTTTTTTTATGCCCAAAAAAAAGCTGATGATTTTATTCATCAACTTTTTTTGATATTATTTTATATGAGCTTATGCCAATACTTGTTGAACTTTATCCGCAGCTTCCTGAAATTCAGTTGCTGAAATTAAATCCAATCCGCTACTATCCAAAAGCTCTTGCGCTTCTTTTGCATTGGTTCCCTGTAAACGAACAATAATAGGAACATTAATGGCATCGCCCATATTTTTATAAGCATCAATTACGCCTTGTGCCACACGATCACAACGGACAATTCCACCAAAAATATTGACCAAAATTGCTTTTACGTTTGAATCTTTTAAAATAATTCTAAATGCGGTTTCAACACGTTTGGCATCTGCCGTACCGCCAACATCCAAAAAGTTTGCGGGTTCTCCGCCAGATTGCTTGATTAAATCCATCGTGCTCATCGCCAAACCGGCTCCATTTACCATGCAACCCACATTCCCGTCTAAATCAACATAATTTAAACCTGCGGCATTGGCTTCAACTTCAATCGGATTTTCTTCACGAAAATCTCTTAGCAATGCCAAATCTTTATGGCGAAATAACGCATTGTCATCCAAAACAACTTTTGAATCCACCGCTAAAATTTTGTCGTCCGACGTTTTTAAAACCGGATTGATTTCAAATAAAGTGGCATCAGATTGTACAAAAGCAGTATATAAAGAAGTTACAAACTTGATCATTTCTTTTAATGCATTCCCGGATAACCCTAAATTAAAGGCAATTTTACGTGCCTGAAAAGCTTGTAATCCCAATAAAGGATCCATTTCTTCCGTAAAAATTAAATGGGGTGTTTTATCGGCAACAGTTTCAATATCCATTCCGCCTTCGGTAGAATACATAATCATATTTTTACCGGTAGCTCTATTTAACAAGACCGACATATAGTATTCTTCCGGTTCATTTTCTCCTGGATAATAAACATCTTCTGCAATTAATACCTGATGAACTTTTTTTCCTTGAGGGGGTGTTTGGGGTGTTACCAACATCATTCCTATAATACTTTCAGAAATTGATTCAACATCCTTCAAACTTTTAGCCAATTTAACGCCGCCACCTTTGCCGCGACCGCCCGCATGAATTTGTGCTTTAACAACCCACCAGCCTGTGCCGGTTTCTACAGCCAATTGTTTTGCCGCATCAACCGCTTTTAAATGGTTATCGGCAACAATGCCCCGCTGTATTCTTACGCCAAAACTACTCAGTAATTTTTTTCCTTGATATTCGTGTAAATTCATTAGAAATAATGGTTTTTGTAAATATTCACAAATGTACTAATCCTAACTTAAAATTTATGTTCATTTCAAAAAAGTTTCACATTGTGTAACAATATCTTATTTTCGCGTCTATATATAGTAACATTTTTTTTAAGATGGTTTGATTTATGTCTTATATATTTTAGCAAAAAATGATTTTTCTTATGAATTTACAATGAAAAAATACCTGCTTATTTTTTGTTTACTTATTTTTTCTCAAGTCCATTCTCAGTTGCATACAAAATCCGTGAATGCTTTACGAATTGTTGAAAAGCCTTTAATTGATGGTGTTTTAAATGAAGATTTTTGGCAAAAAGCTGAATCTGCCCAAAACTTTGTAATGTTTAAACCTGGCGATGGAGATCCAGAAAGAGAAAATAAAAAAACCGTTGTAAAAATAGCGTATGATAATGAGGCCATCTATTTTGGCGCAACAATGTATGATGACAAACCAGAAGAAATACCAATGCAATTTGGAGGAAGGGATGATTTTGGAAATATCGACTTTTTTCTGATTAGCATAAACCCAAACAACGATGGGCAAAATGATACCGAATTTGTGATAATGAGCACTGGAGCACAAGGAGATGCAAAAGTTTCGTCTAATGGAGAAGATTATAGTTGGGATGCTGTTTGGGAAAGTAAAGTTAAAGTAAACGGCAACAGCTGGGTTGCTGAAATTAAAATTCCGTATTCCGCACTTCGGTTTTCAAATACAGCCACCCAAACTTGGGGAATTAATTTTCACAGAAAGATTAACAAATTAAATGAACAATATGTTTGGAATTATATCGATAAAAAGATTGGTTTATTTACTCAATATGCAGGCTCATTAACTGGTATTAAAAATATAGAACCTCCTACTCGATTGAGTTTTTCACCTTATGCTTCTGTTTCACACACCACTTACAATGGAAATTCGGAATCTGATTACAGTGTTGGTTTGGACTTAAAATATGGCATTAATGAAAGTTTTACGCTCGATGCCACTTTAATTCCCGATTTCGGACAAACAGCATTCGATAATTTGGTTTTAAATTTAAGTCCGTTTGAACAACAATATGAGGAAAAAAGATCCTTTTTTACGGAAGGGACAGAATTATTCAGCAAAGGCGGTTTATTTTATTCTCGAAGAGTTGGAAATGCTCCGGTAGGTTTTAATAAGGTTGAAGAAAATTTAGCCGAAAATGAAGAAATTATTAACAACCCCAACAAAGTAAATATGTTAAATGCCTTAAAAGTTTCTGGCAGGACAAAAAAGGGTTTGGGGATTGGTTTTTTTAATGCCATCACTGAAAAAACTTCAGCAAAAATAAAGAATACGAAAAGCCAAGAAATTAGGGAAGAAGTTACTGAACCGCTTGCCAATTACAATGTTTTGGTTTTAGACCAACAGTTCAACAAAAATTCATCCATTAGTTTTGTCAATACAAATGTGACCCGGGAAGGCATTTTTAGAGACGCCAATGTTTCTGCCTTGCTTTTTAATGTATCAGATAAAGGCAACAAATACAATATGTCGGGAGATTTTAAAGTAAGTGACGTTTTGGAAAATGGCAATCATACATCAGGATATTCCGGTTTTATTGAATTGTCAAAAATATTTGGCAATTATCAGTATGAAATTGGGCATTCCCGCAGCAATAAAACCTATGATATTAATGATTTAGGCTATCAAAACAGAAATAATTTTTCCAATTATCGGGGTGAAATATCTTACCGAATTTTTAAACCCACAAAAATATATGATGACTATAATATTTCGCTTTCGGGCAATCTAAATTATCAAAATGATTCCAACCAATATGCAGAAAATGATTTCGGGCTGAATTTTTTCTTTATGACAAAAACCCGATTCGCCTTTGGAGGAGAAATAGAAACAAACATCGGCAAGCAAAATGATTTTTATGCACCGCGTGTAGATGGACGGTTTTTTAAACAAAATCCTGTATATTTTCTAAATGGCTGGATTTCCACTGATTATAGAAAAATGTTTGCAATTGATGTCAAAACTTCCTACTCCAGAAGATATTCAACCGAAAATGAATACTTTGACATGGATATTTCTCCCCGATATCGTTTTTCTGATAAATTTTCTGTCATTTATGCCTTTTATTTTTCAAAACTTATTAACGATAAAGGTTGGGTGAAAAATTTGGAAAATGGCAACATTATTTTTGGGAACAGAGAGGTAAAAGAAGTGACCAATACACTTACTGGTGAATTTAATTTCAATACAAAATCTTTATTGGCGCTTTCTTTCAGGCATTATTGGTCGCCTGTGCAATATGATTCCAATTACTATGAATTGAATCATAAAGGAACTCTTAATAATAGTTCCTACCAGGAAAACCACGATATTAATTACAATATCTGGAATTTAGATTTAAGCTATTCTTGGGAATTTGCCCCAGGCAGCCAGTTGGTGGTTTTATACAGAAACTCTATTTTTAATGAAGATAAATTGGCGTATTTAAATTTCAAAAAAAACTTGGATAACCTGTTTACAAAACCTATTTCAAACAATTTTTCCATTAAATTCATCTATTATTTAGATTATAATTATGTGAAATCATGGCTGTAAGCCACCTAGTTGAAGAAAAACAAATAAACAGTTAAACAATTCAATAAATAAACAAAAAGCTTACTTTTACAAAATGATAGAAGCTAAAAATATTCATAAATTTTACGGGGATTTAGAGGTTTTGAAGGGCGTAGATTTATCCATAAAAAAAGGAGAAATTGTTGCTATTGTTGGGCCATCAGGGGCAGGTAAAACAACGCTTTTACAGATTTTGGGTACTTTAGACAAACCCACAAAAGACAATGTTTCCAAACTTTCCATCAGCACTAAAAATATACTTGATCTAAAAGACAACGAACTTTCTAAGTTCAGAAATCAGCATATTGGTTTTATTTTTCAGTTTCATCAATTGCTCCCCGAATTTACGGCACTTGAAAATGTTTGTATTCCTGCTTTAATAGGGAATAAATCTAAAAAGGAAGCGGAAAACAAAGCGAAGGAATTGCTCAATTTTTTAGGACTTTCAAGCAGAATGCACCACAAACCAAACGAATTGTCGGGCGGAGAACAACAACGTGTCGCTGTTGCAAGAGCTTTAATCAACAATCCAGATGTTATTTTTGCCGATGAACCCAGTGGCAATTTAGATTCTGCTTCCGCTAAAAATTTACACGAATTATTTTTTGCCCTACGCGATGAATTCGACCAAACTTTTGTAATTGTGACGCACAATCAGGAATTGGCGGAGATGGCCGACCGGAAATTGGAGATGATTGATGGCAGAATCAGCAAAAAACCTTTATAAATGACAGGCATTATTAGCGCAATGCAAGAAGAAATGCAAGCATTGCTCCATGAACTTCAACAAGTTTCTACAACCGTAAAAGGGATGAGAACCTATTATACGGGAACTTTATTCGGTAAAAAAGTGGTATTGGTTTTTTCACGTTGGGGAAAAGTCGCTTCCGCCGCCACCACCACCCAATTGATTAACGATTTTGATGTAAAAGAAGTTATTTTTACCGGTGTGGCTGGTGCCATTCATCCAAAGTTAAATATCGGCGACATTGTGATTGGTAAAAATTTGTATCAACACGATTTAAATGCTTTTCCTTTTTACGAAAAATTTGAAATTCCCATTTTAAAAAAGAAGTTTTTAGAAACCAATAACCCGTCGAAATTACTGGAAGCCAGCAATTTGTTTCTAGCCTCTTATCATCATTATATCGCACTGAAAGACTCTCAACTTTTTAGTATTCAGCTACCTAAAGTAGTTCATGGCGATATTGCCAGCGGTGATCAGTTTATCTCCAGCCTTAAAAAAATTAAAAAGTTGAATAAAAAACTACCAACTGCCGTTTGTGTGGAAATGGAAGGTGCTGCAGTTGCGCAAGTTTGTTTTGAATATGAGGTTCCGTTTTCCATTATTCGTATCATTTCGGACAAAGCAAATGACAATGCAACCATAGATTTTCCGAAATTTGCCAATTCAATTGCGAGCAAATATGCTTTAGGCATTTTGAAAAACTATTTTTCATAAGTAGTTCAATTTTTATATCTTTGATAAACTATTATGAACAATGCAATTTAAGCATCCGGAGATTCTTTACGCACTTCTGTTATTGAGCATTCCTATAATTGTTCATTTATTTCAACTGCAACGCTTTGTTAAAGTCCCTTTTACCAATG
>DAIQBF010000001.1:11945-71558 GCA_036781305.1 Lutibacter sp. | reverse complement strand
ATACACAGCAGAATGATTAATGGCGAACAGCAGCTGTACCAACAAAAAAATAAAATTTAAACAGATGAAACAAACTATAAACCAAGAATACAAACAAGCCAAAAGGAAGTCGGCAAAACCGATGTTGTGGATTTCCATGGTGAGCATGACCATGATGTTTGCCGGACTCACAAGTGCTTATGTGGTAAGCCGAAAACGCAGCGATTGGGTTTCCTTCGATTTACCTCAGGCTTTTTATATTAGTACCTCCTTAATCATATTAAGCAGCATCACTTTTTTGCTTGCAAAATATTTCATAAAACAAAATAACCGACAACTCACAAGTGCTTTTTTGTTGTCAACCCTGTTTTTGGGAATTGGTTTTATGTTTTTTCAATTTGAGGGATTTAAAGAATTAATATATGCAGGATTGTTTTTTGCAGGTGAACAAAGCACCGTAAAATCATCTTTTATTTATGGAATTAGCATCGCCCATTTATTGCATGCTGCGGCAGGAATTGTGGTGTTGCTGGTCGTGACTTTTAATCACTTCAATAAAAAATATTCAGCCAATGAGACGCTCGGACTTGAATTAGGTGCTATTTTCTGGCATTTTGTGGATATTCTTTGGATATATTTGTTTTTATTTTTCTATTTTATTAGATAATAAAAAATTATGTACTTTTGGCGATACTATAACTAAAAATCAAAACAAACTTTTATGGAAGTAACTATTCCTATTGAAAATAATGGAACATCCCAGAAAGGAGGAAACGACAAACCGCTAGGTGTAAGTTATGGTAAAATGATGATATGGTTCTTCATTTTATCAGATGCGCTTACATTTTCAGGTTTCTTGGGCGCCTATGGCTTAATGCGTTTTAAATTTCATGATTCCTGGCCAATAGCCGATGAAGTTTTTACACACTTTCCTTTTCTACATGGCGTGCATGCACCCATGTATTATGTGGCAATAATGACTTTTATTTTGATATTTTCATCGGTAACAATGGTGTTGGCAGTTGATGCCGGCCATCAGATGAATAAAAAGAAAGTTACCTTTTATATGTTGCTCACCATTATTGGCGGTGCAATTTTCTTGGGCTCGCAAGCATGGGAATGGAAAAATTTTATAAACGGAACTTATGGCGCCGTCCAATTAAACGACGGAAAAATTATTCAATTTGCTGATGCAACAGGGGAACAAATCACTTTAGCAAGTTTTGTGAAATCCCAACATTCAGGAAGAACACGACTTACAAAAAATAAGGGCGTATGGTTTATGAAAGAAGCCGATTTACCTCCTTTTACCCTTAGCGAAGTTGTTGAAAGCTTTAAGGCAAATCCTGCAATTTCCATAAGAACCGAGCTCATCAATCCGGAAACAAAAGCAAAAACCATCATTCCGCACAATGAGGCAATGGTTTTTTTAAATGAAGCAAAAACAGTGGTTATGGGTGCCAACTTGCAAGTGAATGAATACGGAAAAACATTGTTTGCCAATTTCTTTTTCTTTATCACAGGTTTCCACGGATTCCACGTTTTCTCGGGAATTATCATTAACACCATCATCTTTTTTAATGTTATTATTGGCACTTATGAGCGCAGGGGACATTATGAAATGGTTGAAAAAGTTGGACTTTATTGGCACTTTGTAGATTTGGTTTGGGTATTTGTTTTCACCTTCTTCTACTTGATTTAATTCATAAAAAGACATTTAAATGACACAAGAACATACGTCGCACACAAAATTAATTTGGAAAGTATTTGTCATACTTTCTGTTATCACTATTGTTGAAGTTTATTTGGGAATCACAAAACCTGCTCCACTTTATTTAACCAAAATATTGGGAACAAGTCCTTTAAATATCATATTCCTGATTTTAACTGTGGTAAAAGCCTATTTCATCACTTGGTTTTTCATGCATATGGCCAATGAAAAAAAGAGTTTAAGAAGAGCGGTGGTTTGGACAGCCGTTTTCGTAATCATTTATTTGGCTACATTATTGTTAATTGAAGGAAACTACATTAACGATGTTTTAGGTCCGCTTACAAAGTGGAACTACTAATATTAAATAGAAAAAGAATCTGTCTAAAAAGTATTTGAATCCGTCATTCTGAACTTGTTTCAGAATCTCATCACGCTAATTATCAATCTCTATGAGAACCTGAAACAAGTTCAGGTTGACGAAAATTCGACTTTTAGGTAGCCTCTTTTTGTTTAACTTTAATCACATGAAAAAATTCTGGGTTCTTTTTGGACTATTCATATTGCCTTTGGTATTTTACATTTTTCTGTCGAAAGGAATCTACAAATACGCCAATTTACCAATTTTAACGGAAAATGTAATTGACTTAAAACAGGTTGCTACAACTACAACGGCTTCTTTTTCCAAAAAGCTCTCCATAGTTTGTTTTTTGGGAAGCGACATCAATAATGCCAAGGCCAGTCTATTCAATTTAAACCAAACCATTTACAAACGATATTATTCAAAGCCATTTTTTCAAATGGTTGCCATTCTTCCGCAGGGATTGGAAAATGAATACAGCGAAACCATAAAAGAGCTTTCTGCCTTTACGGATATCAGCAAATGGCATTTTATTTACGCAAGTCCACAAAATATCAACTTACTTTTTAATAGCTTTGAAACGCCATATACGTTAAATGAAAATGAGTATTCGAAATATGCGTATATTGTGGATATGGAATTGCGCTTGCGCGGAAGAAAAGACGATGAAGACACCAAAGGGGGAAAATTATATGGCTATAATATGAAGTCGGTTTCAACATTGAAGAATAAAATGAAAGACGATATTGACATTATTTATTACCAATTGAAAAAATCTGCCGAAAAACAACAAAGAAGAAAAAGGGAAATCTAATTTTACTAAAATGAAGAAATATAGTTACGTAGGTATTGCATTTATCATTTTGATCTTTGGAATATATGCAGTTCCAAAAATTGTAAATAAATTTAAAACGCCAAAATTGGTCACCATCGCCAAAGTTCCTTCCTTTGAATTTACCAACCAGGAAGGGAAATTAATTTCAGATTCATTTTACGATGGAAAAGTATATGTTGTTGAATTTTTCTTCACCACCTGCCCTACCATTTGCCCGAAAATGAATGAAAGCATGCTGAAAATTCAAAATGAATTTTATGGAAATCCAGATTTTGGCATTGCTTCTTTCAGCATCAACCCAAAATATGACACGCCTGAGATTTTAAAGGAATATGCCAAAACGCACGGCGCAACTTCAAAAAACTGGAACTTTTTAACGGGTGAACAGGATAAAATTTATGATTTGGCAAATACCGGATTTACCCTGTATGCCGGAGAAGACAGCAATGCTGAAGGCGGATTTGAACATTCCGGGATGTTTGCTTTGGTGGATAAAAATGGAAATATTCGCTCGAGATTGGACGAATTTAGAAATCCAATTGCTTTTTACGACGGACTCGACCCAAAAGGTGTGCAACAAATTAAAGAAGACATTAAAATACTTTTAAAAGAATAATGGCATCAGCTTCAAAAAAATACAATAAATGGATTGTTATTTTATCAATTGCAATTCCATTGGCGGTTGCAATTTTGTTTGGCGTTAAAATCGATGTAAACCTACCCGTTTTTCTGCCGCCAATTTACGCCTCGCTAAATGCGTTTACAGCAGTGCTGCTTATGGTGGCGTTTTGGGCCATTAAAAACAAAAAAACAGTACTGCATGAAAAATTGATGAAAACGGCCATTGTCTTTTCCGTATTGTTTTTAGTGCTGTATATGGCTTATCACATGACTTCCGATTCCACCAAATTTGGAGGTGAAGGCCTTATAAAAAATGTTTATTTTGTTATTTTAATTTCACACATTATTTTATCTGTTGTGGTCATTCCATTTGTGCTAATTACATTTGTAAGAGCCATCACAAACCAAGTGGAACTGCATAAAAAAATAGCGCGTTTTACCTTTCCCTTGTGGCTGTATGTTGCGGTAAGCGGCGTGGTTGTTTATGTGATGATTTCACCGTATTATTAACCCCTGCGATCCGAAGGAGGAATTAAAATTTGAAAGTTAATTTTAAGTTTTAAGCAAAATTAAATTATAAAAGAATAACCAAATAAACAGTTAAACGATTAACCAAATAAGTATCTCCATGAAAAAAACAGTGCTTTCAATAATATTGCTTTTTGTTGTTCCTATAACCAATGCGCAATGTGCTATGTGCAGAGCGGTTGTTGAAAGCGGGAGTCCTAGCGAAGCGGAGGGATTAAATTCGGGTATCTTATATTTAATGATATTTCCTTATATCTTAATAAGCATCTTATTTTTTATAATCATTAGGTATAGAATAGCAAAAAGAAAAAACGAAGAAATTTAACATTCCCATAAATGGCTAAAAGTGTAACAAATATTAATTTTAGTCGTCATATACAAAATCAACATCACCATTAAACTCAGTCATATAAAATGAGAACAAAAATTGTCAGTATTTTGGCTTTTGTGTTATTTATAAACGCAAACGCGCAAGATAAAAAATGGACACTTCAAGAATGTGTCAACTACGCTTTAGACCACAATATTTCCATAAAACAACAAGAACTGAGCAAAGAATTGGTTGAAGAAGACATTACCATAGCCAAAGGTAATTTTTATCCTTCCGTAAATTCTTCGGCTTCACAAAACTGGAATTTCGGTTCTTTTATCGACATCAATGGCGGCCGGGTTTCCAGAGACAGCCGATCCAATAGTTTCGGATTAAATTCAAACTTAACGCTTTACAATGGAAACAGGAATAAAAATAATTTGCTTCAGGTTAAAAAAAGTCTAGAGGCAGCTGGCTTCGACTTAGAGGAAAATAAAAATGACATTATGCTATTTGTCGTAAATGATTATTTAAATGTTTTGCTGAACAAAGAAAGCCTAATCATTGCGCAAGACCAGATTGATATCAGTAAAAAACAGGTCGAAAAAGCAAGAACTTTGGTGGAAGCCGGCTCAAAGCCAAAAGCATCGCTGTTAGAAGCCGAAGCTACTTTGGCATCGAATGATCAACAATTAACCACCGCGCAAAATAACCTGGATCTTTCCTTGTTGGCTTTAGCGCAATTGCTGCAAGTTTCACATAAAGGCTTTGATATTGAGGAGGTGATTTTAACCATTGATTCCGCTTCCTTAATTTATAATGATACCGATGTTATTTTTAATACTGCCGTTGCTAATTTACCGGAAATTAAAAGTGCAAAAATTGGCGTTGAACGTTCCGCCATAGCCATAGAAATTGCAAAAGGCGCCTATTATCCGTCGCTTTCTTTTGGCGCAGGATTGGGAACTTCGTACCAACATAATCAAGGAGAAAAAGATGTTAGGCCAGTTGTGGATCCAAATACCAATGCGGTTGTTTTTGTGCCCAACGGATTTGGAAAACAGTTGGAAAATAATTTAGGCTACAACCTAGGTTTCTCTTTAAACATCCCTATTTTTAACCGATTCCAAACAAAATCCAGCGTGGCAAAAGCACAGATAAACCACGAAATAGCCAGCTTGCAATTACAGGACAAACAAGTTAAGTTAAGGGAAACCATTGAAAAGGCCTATGCCGATGCAACAGCATCTTTAAATCAATATATTTCAGCTGAAAAATCATTAAAAGCCCAAAACGAATCCTATAAAAACGCCCAGGTAAGTTACGACAATGGTGTTATGACTTCTTTTGATTTTGACCAAGTAAGAAACAGGCTGGTAAACGCCCAGGCATCTTTGGCAAATGCAAAATACAATTTTGTTTTCAGAACCAAATTGTTAGAATATTATTTAGGCATTCCTATTGTCCTGGAATAATCCTATCCCCAACCCTTTCCTTCGGAAAGGGCGTTTGACTTGGAATGAATCCAAATATATTGCTTTTAATTTTTAATTCACGGAAACATCCAACGCAAAACGTTGGATGTTTTTTTATAAAATGAATTGCATTATCTTTGCTTTTTACTTCGGCTACGCTTAGTAATCGTTGACAACCATTAAACTTTTATTTTGATCTTAAACATAGAAACTGCAACAAAAAATTGCTCCGTAAGCATTTCAGAAGAAGGCAAAACAATTGCATTGAAGGAATTAAACGACGGTAATTATTCACATGCCGAAAAATTGCATGAACTAATTAAGCAAATTGTTTTGGAAGCCAAAATTGAATTGTCTCATTTAAATGCCATTGCGGTAAGCAAAGGCCCCGGTTCATACACTGGTTTGCGCATTGGTGTTTCGGCGGCAAAAGGATTGTGTTTTGCGCTGGACATTCCGCTGATTTCCGTAAACACCTTACAATCTTTGGCCCTTTCTGTTTCAATTGAAGAAGGCTATAAAATTCCGCTTTTGGATGCGAGAAGAATGGAAGTTTACAGCCAAGTTTTTAGTAATAAGACTCAAAAAATTAGAGACGTTTATGCGGAAATTATTACGCGGGATTCCTTTTCCGAGTATTTAAATGACCAGAAAGTTTATTTTTTTGGAGACGGCGCCGAAAAATGCAAGGAAATTATCACCCATAAAAATGCAATTTTTATCGACAATAAATTTCCTTCGGCAAAAGAGATGTCGGCCATTTCTTATGAAAAATCCAAAAAAAACGAATTTGAGGATGTTGCCTATTTTGAGCCTTTTTATTTGAAGGAATTTATTGGAGGAATCTCAAAAAAATAGTTCGGTTTCCTAAAATCCTATTTTTAATTGTTCCAATGCTTTTTTCACATCGCTTTCCGGCAATTTACATGCACCATCAACACATACGTAAATAAGGGTCTCACTTTTATTAAATCGATCTTCCATTAAAGGAATAGTGCCTTTTTTGAGACTTCCCGCAATTAATTTGTTCGGAATATAGCACTCATTAATTTCATTAAGTTGGTGTAAGGCATCTTTGCCAGAAAGGGCGATTTCGTAATATTCCCCAACAAAATTTGAACCCAATTGCAACCAATTGGAGTATCCAGAGCCATATTGCAGGGCTTTTTCCTTCACGTTATGCAGCATTTGTTCGCTCACTTTAAGGTAATAATTGTTAGAATAATAATGACTTAATTTAAACAAGTTTTCGCCCATAATTGAGTTTGAAGCCGGCATTACATTGTCTTCAATTTCCATTTTACGCGCGATTAAATTGGCATCCTGATTTGAAGTGAAGAAAAACATAGAACTTTCAACATCAAAAAAATGATCGAAAGTATAATCCGTTAATTGCTTGGCGGCGCTTAGCCAGGTTTCGTTAAAAGTAGCTTCATACAAAGAAATATAAGCGTCAATTACGGTTGCATAATCTTCCAAGTAACCGTTTATGGTGCTTTTTCCATTTTTATAACTGTGGTTTAGGTTTCCGTCTTCCTGCAACTGTTTGGTGTAAATAAATGCCGCATTTTTTATGGCGGCCTCTAAAAAATGAGGTTCATTAAAAACGGCATAAGCATCCACATAACCTTTCAGCATTAAGGCATTCCAGGAAGTCAACGATTTGTCATCGAGCCTTGGCCGTTGTTTTTTTGCGCGTTCTTTCAGCAATGTTTTTTGCCAAGAAATCACCTTCTTTTCGAGTTCAGCCATTGAAATTGCATGTTTTTTGGCAATTTCGGCATCGCTGTTTTTTCTGATCAACACATAGTTTTTATGTTCCCAAAGTCCGTAGTAATTTACATTGTAATACTCCGAAAACAAATCGTAATCCTTTCCTAAAATGGCTTTCAATTCATTTTGGGTCCAAACATAAAAAGCGCCTTCTTCCAATTTTCCTTCGGCATTCATGCTGTCGGCATCCAATGAAGAGTAAAATGCACCTTCTTGGGTGGTAAGTTCCCGTTCAATAAATTCGAGCGTGTGATATACTGTTTTTTTATACAATTCATTTTTTGTGGCCTGATAAGCTTCAGCATACAAACTCACCAATTGCCCATTGTCATACAACATTTTCTCAAAATGCGGCACATGCCATTTTGCATCAACCGAATAGCGCGAAAATCCGCCCCCAATTTGATCGTAAATTCCGCCATAAGCCATTTTTGTGAGTGAAGTATTCACATACTTTAAAATTTCATCATTGCCCGACCGAACGGCATAAGACAACAAAAATTGGTAATTGTTTGGCATCGGAAACTTCGGCGCGCCTTTTCTTCCACCCAAATCAACATCCATATAATTTTGCCATTCCTTCACGGCATTGTCTAAATCTGTAACTGTAAATGCTTCCTTTTCGGTATTAATTGCAACCAAATCCGAATTTTTAACACCTTCGGTTAATTTTTCCGCATATTCAATGGCTTTTTTCGGTGTTTCTTCATATAGTTTCGCCAATTGCTGCAGGGCATTGATCCAATTGTCTTTAGGAAAATAAGTGCCGCCCCATATAGGTCTTCCGTCGGGCAAAGCCACGCAATTTAAAGGCCAGCCACCTCTGCCGGTTATTAATTGAACGGCATTCATATATACCTGATCTACATCGGGGCGTTCTTCCCGGTCAACTTTAACGCTAATGAAATATTTATTCATCACCGCTGCAACTTCTTCATCCTCAAAACTCTCATGTTCCATCACATGGCACCAATGGCATGAAGAATATCCAATGGAAATTAACAGCAATTTGTTTTCTTTTTTGGCAAGTTCAAGGGTCTCTTTATTCCAAGCGTGCCAATCTACAGGATTGTGTGCGTGTTGTAGTAAATAAGGGCTTGTTTCCCGAATTAAACTATTTGTGTATTTATAATCGGTCATTTTTTTTTCGGTTTGGCCTTTACAATTTATAAAGGAAATTATTATAAAAATAAATATTAAGCGATGCATAAATTAATTTTTTATAAATATAGTAAATTGTGGATTCATTCAGTTGCATTGCTTTTAAGTTATTGATTAACTGTTGGGTAGTTTATAGCTTTAAAGATTGCCAACAATTCAAAAAAACAGCAAACCTTTCATTTATGAAATGTTTGAACTGTCAACGCCCGTTCCAAAAATTTATCAAAATAAATAATGATACTTTTTTTATAGGCAACCAAAAATAATGTAATACTGGCTATGCTCATTTATTTCTAAACGAGCTTTAAAAAAAAATATTTTGGCATTCGCTAAAAGAAGCGTTTTTATTTCTGTCAAATCTGCTATATTTACGCACGAATAAGTACAGACGGCGACATCAACAGTAAAACTAGATGACAGATTATTTCAAACATATCATACACGAATTTGAATTGCCACTGGGAAATCCGGTGTTGATATTTTCGTTGATATTGCTTATTATACTGCTCTCGCCCATACTTCTCAGAAGATTAAATATACCCGGTATTATTGGCTTGATCATTTCCGGCGTAATTATAGGCCCTTACGGATTGAATATTCTTGAAAAAAATTCAGCTGTTGACCTCTTTTCAACCATAGGTTTGCTGTATATTATGTTCATTGCCGGACTTGAATTGGACATGAACCAGTTTAAGGCGAACAGGAACAAAAGCATTTTATTTGGTTTTTTCACATTCATTATTCCTTTGGGTATTGGCTTCCCGGTCTGTTATTATTTTTTGGAATACAGCTTAAATGCCAGCTTGCTCACCGCCAGTATGTTTGCAACGCATACGCTCGTTGCCTATCCAATCGTGAGTAAATTGGGAATCTCAAAAAATCAGGCGGTGGCAATTACGGTTGGCGGAACCATCCTCACTGATACCGCCGTACTTATTATATTGGCCGTAATCATAGGAAACAGCGAGGGAAATCTAAATCAAGCCTTTTGGATTAAATTGGGTATATCACTGACCATTTTTTCGGGCATCATGTTTTATCTGATTCCGAAAATAGCGAAATGGTTTTTTAGTAAGCTTGAAAGCGAAAAACATTCACATTACATTTTTGTGTTGGCTGTTGTTTTCTTTGCCGCATTTTTGGCTGAAGCGGCAGGTGTTGAACCAATTATTGGAGCATTCGTTGCCGGATTGGCGCTCAACAAACTGATTCCGCATTCTTCGGCATTGATGAACAGGATAGAATTTATTGGGAACTCACTGTTTATTCCATTTTTTCTGATTTCGGTTGGGATGATTGTTGACGTGAGCGTAATCCTAAAAGGTCCAGCGGCTTTAATTGTTGCAGGAACTTTATCGGTGGTTGCTTTGTTTGGAAAATGGTTTGCCGCATTAATTACCCAACTCATATTTAGATATTCACCCGCGCAACGCCAACTTATATTTGGCCTCAGCAGCTCTCATGCCGCTGCAACGCTTGCCATAATATTGGTGGGTTTTAAGGCTGGCATCTTGGATGAAAATATCTTGAACGGAACCATTATTTTGATCCTAATTACCTGTATTATCGCCTCTTTTGTAACGGAAAAGGCCGCAAAAAAAATCGTCATTGAAATGGATGACAATTCTTCCGATATAAAAAAAGCAACCAGTTCCAACAATGAACATATCCTTATTCCAATCGCCAATATGGAAAGCATTGAAAAACTGCTCGAATTTTCAATTTTCATCAAGGAAAAAAAAGCAGCCAATCCCGTATCAATTCTTTCCGTAGTTTCCAACAATGACGAAGCGGAAATAAACATTCTGAAAGCGAGAAAAAAGCTTGAAGAATTTGTGAAACAAGCTTCCGCATCTGAAACAAAAGTTACTGTTATTGCCACCATAGACCATAATCCCGCAAGCGGCATTTCACGAATTTCAAGAGAGATAATGGCCAATATTGTTGTTTTGGGATGGCCTCACCGCGCGGATTTAATAGATAAACTTGTTGGCGAAAAGGTGGACAATATTTTAAATAACATCAATAAAACTGTTTTTGTATGCCATATTGAAAAGCCATTGATTTTGCAGAAGCGAATTGTGATTGTTATCCCGCCCTTGGCAGAACATGAAAACGGGTTTGAACTGTGGTTTAAAAAAATGGCGAAATTGGCACAAGAGCTGAGCATTCCCATTTTGTTATGCAGTAATGAAACAACCCGAAATTCCGTTAAAAAACTGGTCAAAAAAGCGCGATTAACCGCATCAATTGTTCCCTATTTATTTGAGGAATGGGATAACTTTTTTGTGTTGTCGAAAACTGTGAACCAAGATGATTTGTTGGTGCTGGTTTGTGCACGCAAAGGTGCCGCATCGTATATGAACCTGCTCGAAAATCTTCCGTCCAAACTCGAAAAACATTTTAAAAATAACACCAAGATAGTTATTTACCCGCAGCAATTTAGCCAACGCCCCGGTAACTTACGCTATAATAATATTACGCCTGAACCGCTAAGCATAGGAATTGAAACCGTGCAAAAAATTGGTCGCGGCATTGGAAATATTTTTAAAAAAGATGGCCATGAAGAAAGCATATAAACCAATAGCCGTTAAAAATTAAACGAAATTATAAAATGTTAAAAGAAATTACTCCCTTAAAAAAACAACTGGTAAAATTTACCCTTATCGGTCTTTTGGCCGTATCGGTTGACCTTTTGTGCTATTTTATCCTGCTAAATATATTCCCGGAAAAAATGTTTCAGGCCATTGGCAATGAAGCAGTTTCCAAAAGCATTTCGTTTGTGTGCGGAATGACCGTAACCTATTTTCTCAATAAATTTTGGACCTGGAAAAAAAAAGACCGCTCCCACAAAAGAATGGTGAAATTTGTGCTTTTGTACGGCATCGCATTGCTTATAAACGTGGGCACCAACTCGGCATTGTTGTATATTTTGCACCAATATAGAAATTTTGTCGATTTGCCTTTCAAATACCTCATCGCCTTTGTTGGCGCATCCGGCCTCAGTGCTTCCGTAAGTTTTATGGGTCAAAAATTTTGGGTGTTTAAAACTTCCGATACCGTGTTGGTGAATTAAAATATTTTGGGCCTTCCCGCCTTTTCGATGAGCGTTCCCCACGCCAACTGGCGGGGGTCAGGCTTTCCGCTCCAATCTTTTATTGCGAAGCCCGCAATAAAAGGATTTCCGCTTCAATCCTTTACGCAAATTGAATTACGATTTTTGATTTACGATTTTTGATTGCCTGCCGGCAAGCAGATTTACGAATTATTGCTGTAGGTTTTCCCGTAAACCAATTTCCTTTTCAATTTTTGCGACGCAAAAATCCAAATCCTTTTCAATTTCCCCGCTCCAAAAACGGATGACTTTCCAGCCTTGCGATTTTAGGTAATTGTTGACTTCAATATCTCTTTGCATGTTGCGCTCTATTTTCTTCTGCCAATATTCGGCATTGGTTTTAACGCGGTCTTTTTGGGTTTCCCAATCTTTGCCATGGAAAAATTCACTGTCCACAAAAATGGCGATTTTTAGTTTTTTGAAAGTAATGTCGGGCGTGCCAAAAACGGTTCTGTTGTTTTTGCGGTATCTATAACCCAAATGCCACAAAGCTTTCGCCAAACGGACTTCATCTTTGGTGCCCGTGCTTTTGATGGCACCCATAATTTTTGAGCGTTGCTGTGGCGTAATGCGATCCATCACCATTGGCATTAAAACTGTTGCCTAAAGTTACGGGGTTTATTTTATATACTATTCAAGCCAAGGGAAAATTAACAGTGTTTTTTACTTTTTAAGTCAGTACTTAAAAATCTGAATTTGTAAATTGATGAACCGGAATAAAAGTTTGTGGTTTTCTTACCCGTTTTCTAAATAATCATAAATAAAATCATCCTCAGTTTCAAATTCGGAATCGAATTTCATTACAAAACGTGAAGTAAGTGTATAAACCCAATTTTGTATTTCTTCCTTCGAGTTTAGTTTATTAAGAAAGAGTAATTGTTCATTGTTTTCAGAAAAATCATCATCAAAAAACATTATAATATCCGCTTTGAAAGTATCCGCATAATTTTCCTCGGGTTTATTTAGAAGCTCTTCAAAATATTCAATTTTTTCGGATAAACTCACCATAATTCAATTTTTATCAAAAACCGTGTCTAAGCGATATTCTAAAAATTCTTTTCTTGGAATATATTTTACTGCATCAATAATTCTTTGATTTTCAATCGGCGCAAAATGATTTTTATAGAAAGAAGTCTATTTTTTGTTTTTTATTGTGGTAGAAAGCACAATTTGATAATCTAGATTGATTCCTATTAATCCTTTATCAAAAGCTTTGTCATAAAGCGCAGAAAGGCAAATTCCGTTTTCAGGATTCAATCTTTCATTCTCATTTTTTGACCAAGGAATTATATGGCTTGCCAAAAGCAACTCCAGAATGTCAATTCCTGTAATAGCGCATTTTGTTGAATAGTTAGTTAAAACCATTTGTCGAAAAACAGACTGATTAACTCTGGTTTTTACTTCTCGCATCACATTTTCTCCTTTTAAATCTTTTAGGTCGAGAAGGATATCTTGGTATTTGTTTTCTAAAGAAGTATTTTCTTTTTGAGCTAGGATTTGTTCACTTAGAAAAATAAGCTCTTCTTGATTGTTGAAAAATTCATTCCAAATGGGTTTAACTATTTTTGTGCCGCCGTCCATACCTTTTACTCCTCTTGCTTTTAATTCTGGGTCAACACTTGCAAAATTAACTAAGCGTAATGCAATTGAACTTGGTGTTCTCCCTATTAAATCGGCAAGATGAATAATGTCTTTATTTGTACTGTGCATTTTTCCAAAAGGAATTTTTAAGTACAAATTAAAGGCAAGAATAAGTTCATCTTTTGTCCAAAGGTTTCTAGCCATAATTTTATTTTAGTTTTCTAAATTTACTCGAAATTGGCTTGAATTTGTTATTTCCTAAGAATAGCAATTGTTACTAACATATATAGATGTTTATAAATTAAATAAGTTAAGATTCTTAAAAAAAAACGCCACTCTTTCAAATGGCGCTATTAGCATATCCAAGGGCAAAAATACTAAAAATTCACCCTCGTTTTGTTTTCAAGGGCAATTTTCGCCCGCGTTCAAAAAAAGTGATTCGCAACTATTGTGCCCAATCCCTCAGTTATTCCTTTTTTAATATTTCCAGTAATTTAAAATTTAAATATAATTTTTCTTTTCCAACCTGTTCACTTTTTAAAAAACCGCTATTTTCAAGTTCCCTTAAATAATTCCCCACTGTTTTTAAATTCCCCAATCTCGCTTTTTCCAATTGGTTACGTTTAGTATAGGGCAATCTAAACAATTCTTCCATCAAGTCCTTTGAATATATTTTTGGCAATTTTATTTGTATTTCTTTTCCCATTTCAGCCATTAGGCGTTCAATTTCAGAAATTTGATTTCTCGCTTTTAGGGCGGTTTGCTCAACCATATCAAGCATATAAATAATCCAATCCTGCCAATTGCCCTCTTTGGTTACTTTTCTTAAATTGGCGTAGTATTTATCTTTATGCAGAATAATGTAATTACTTAAATATAATGCTGGCAAATCTAACAATTCCGTCAATTTTAAGTACAATAAAAGAATAATTCTTCCTGTACGCCCGTTCCCGTCAAAAAAAGGATGTATTGCCTCAAATTGATAATGGATGATTGCCATTTTCACCAAAGGATCTATGGAATCTTCCGCATGAATAAAGTCTTCAAGGTTTTTTAGTTTTTCACGTATGGTGTTTTCTCCTTCTGGCGGCGTATAAACTGCTTTGCCTGTCGCTGGATTTTTTAATTGCGTTCCTGGAGCATTTCTAATGCCAGATTGATTTTCTTTAATAATTTGCATTAATGCCACAAACAGATTTGTTGTTAGAATTGGGCGCTTATTTATTTGCTCAACACCATACCATAGCGCATCTTTATAATGCATAACTTCTTTTGTGGCCGGATTGTCATTTATCTTTTCAGCAATTGATGCCTTAAATAGCTCATCTTGAGTTGTGATAATATTTTCTATTGCAGAGCTTGCTTGCGCTTCCTGTAAATTAATAGTGTCAATAAACAAGGCCGGGTTGGGTAAATTTTTAATTGCTCCTTTTAACTCTGACAATGCCCTACTTGCTGCAATTGTTTTCTTAAGAATTAATGTGTTTTCTATTTCCGCTTGCGGTGGCAATAACGGTAAATTATTATATGGAATTTCAGGATTGTAAGTTGCTTTATTACTCATTTTACCATTTTTGAACGAGGGCGTTTATCACCATTAGTTTATATTCAAGTGTAAATATAGTGAAAATTTACACTCGTTTTGTTTTTAAGGGCAATTTTCGCCCTCGTACGGGTTTATGCTTATTTTATCTTTAAAAATCGTAGAAACAAAAGAATCCTTTTAATAAGAACGCATTTCTTAACCGCAAGTGACGCTAGTTTTATCGCAATTAACACAAAGCGCTTATTTTAAAAACTTAAAAATTTGCGAACATTGTGACTTCTTTGCGGGCATTGCGGTTAAACTGGCTTTATGGGCAATTTCTTTAACAAAAAAACGGGCAATTTGCCAAGTTTTCCATAAAAATATTTGTTGTTTAAGCTTAACGCTTGTTTAATCCCTTTAATCGCTTCACGCAATTGCGCTTCCGATGCCGCGCAGGAAATTCTGATGCACGTTGGCGAATTAAAGAAACTTAGCATACGGCCTCAATATTTACCAAAACATTTGAGGTTTATGCAAAAGTTCTTTCAACAAAAAAAAGAAACTTGAATCTACATTTATAGGCCAAAGCCAAAAATATTTTTTAAGGCTTCGCAAAACTGTGTTATTAGAATTCACAACAGAAAAATTTTAAGAAAGTCGCTTAATAACCAACCTTTTAGAATATCTTGCATTAAGTTTTAGCTGAATGGGTAATGTAAAATCCTAATATCGAGGGAAATTGTTGCTTCCCAAAAGTTAAAATCTTCACCCCAAAAAAAAATTGAACGTATTAAATTTATTAATAAAAGGGAATTAATGATGAAAAGCATATTCGATTTTTTAATGATTTCAGGTGTTCTCCTTGGGATTATTTTTATTGTGGCCACAAGATTTTCCAAAAACGGTGGCGCAAAAACTATTGTTTATTTGAATTTAGTGGTCTTATTTATACTGCTTAATAATCTTCAAGTTTTTTTGCTTGAAACTGTTTTTGAGCAGGCCAATTTTTTTATTAAAAGATTAGAAATTCCTTGGTATGTGCTTATTTTCCCTTCGTTTTACACTTTTTTAATTTATTACCTAAAGATAGAAAAGAAAATAGCCACCTTTGTTTATATATCCTTCTCCCTATTTATTTTAGAAATAGCCATAAGAATAGCCTTTATTCCTTATTTCTTTCACGATGAAAATAATTTTTTCATTGCAAGATATACTCAAATTGAAGAAATAATAAATGCATCCTATGCTATATTTCTTTTTATTAAAGCAATTACGATACTTTTCAAATATTCAAATTTATATCAATCCATCTTGACTTATGACAATGTTAAATGGCTTAAAAATTTTATGTTTTTTGGCAGTATTGTCATAATTATGTGGGTTAGTGCGATACTTTTAAATTTGGACAAAGTACTAAATCGTGAAGTTTTTATTTATTATCCTTTGCGTTTTAGCAGCACTTTTCTTTTGTATTGGATTAGCTATCAAGGTTTTTATAACTACTCCGTGATGGTAGAACGAATCCAATTAAGAAAGGAAATGACTGCCGAAGAAAAATATATAAACGTAATTCCCAACACTAAAAAACCCGAAGAAGAGAAGTTTTTAATGATAAAAAATCATATTAAAAAAAACAAAAGGTACCTTGACCCTACATTCAGTTTAGAAAAATTATCGTCTGAAATGGGAATTGGCACCAGTAAATTGTCCCATTTAATAAATAAAGAAAGTGGACGTAACTTTCCTGAATACATCAATTTTTTAAGGGTAGAGAAAGCAAAAAAATACCTGATAAAATCAGATTTTTCTGCCTATACAATAGTTGCAATCGGCTTGGAATGTGGCTTCAACTCAAAATCTACATTTTATGCCGCTTTCAAAAAATTCACCAATGTTACTCCTTCAGAATTTAAAGAAACATAAAAACCAACTGTCCTAATTTCCGTAGTTTGTCCTATTTTTTACAATTTGCATAATCTTGGATATTCCTTTTTAACCGTAATCATAATTTTGAGATGTATTTAAAACTTGAAATTATGAAAACTTCTGTTATTTATTTAATCGTCATTTCTTTATTGCTCCAAAGCTGCTACACTTATAAAGCAATAGATTTAAATGAGACACCACTTGTAGTCGGAAAAAATTACAAAATAAGACAGGACACAAAATTTGTAAAATCGAAACTACAAACAGTAAGTGATAGTACAATAACTGTTTTGGAAGGTGAAATTCAAAAAAACATTCCAATCTCCCAAATTAAAGAAATCAAAGAATCGGAATTTTCAGTGCTGAAAACACTGGGGTTGGCATTGGGAATTGGTTTGGTTGGGGTAACTGTAATTGGTGGCATAGCTGTAAGCAATATGTCTTATGACATCCCGCTTCAATTTTGAATTAAAAGATTGCGGTTTATCTACCCAATGGATTTATGATATGATTATTAATTATTCATCGACCAAAAATACTGATTATGATACTGCTTATAATTTATGCTTTTTTAAAAAAGTACAACAATCGGGATTGGATATGGCAAAATTTAAAATTGTGGAAAATTTTAAAAGTCAAAATCCCTAACCTACTGGCAAGTCTCTTTATGGTGCTTATGCTATTGATGCCAATGTTGCCAGATGCGCAGAATCTGCAGCTTAATTATAAAATAATAAGAAACGGAGATGACATTGGCTGGATGCGACTTGAAAAAACCATTGCCGGAAATAATTCAGAGCTCTTGTTAGTTTCTGAAATAAAAACCAGATTCGTTTATCATATCACCGTATTTACAAAAGAAACATCAACTTTTGAAAACGGAAAACTGGTTTATTCTTCCCAAACCAGAAAAACCAATGGCTCCATAAAATTGGAAAAACAAACCAGGCTTATGGCAAATGAATATGAGGTGTCGGAAAATGGAGAAATGGAAAAACTGCCATTCTCTGCCATAAATTCAAATTTGTTGTGCCTGTATTTTCAAGAACCGATAAATATTAATTCTGTTTATTGCGACAATCAGCAATGCTTTGTTCAAGTCACAAAAACAGCGGATGGAGGGTACTTTGTGAAGTTCCCTAATGGCAATGCCAATCGCTATTATTATAAAGATGGAGTTTGCGTTAAAATAAAGATAATGCACACTTTATATTCAGCAGAAATAATTCTTAATCCACAAACCAACAGTTATGCAAACAACAAATAATTTGGTGCACTTTCTCGTTTATGTGCTGTTTTTCGGATTTAGCTGGAGGTGCAAAATCAAGGGTATCCATAGATTAATCAATGATGAGGGCGCTTTTACGTCAAAACCCCAAAGTTTAATTGGCACTCATTTCATCGGGATAATTTGGTTTGGGCTCATTCCTGTGATGCTTTTGAAAAATTCAGTTATAAAAGTTTTAACAAGCGATAAAATACCCGGCAGTTTTTTAGTTTTCTTGTTCATTCTGGTTTTTATCCTACTAATAACCACCGCTTTCAAACAAAGTAAAACTGCTTATGAAAAAAAACAAGGATCGAATAAAAACTTCGTGCATTTATCAACAAGTTTTTTTATTTCTTATTTCATCATTAGGGCTTTATTTCTTTTTGCATATGAATTATGGTTCAGGGGATTTTTACTTTTCGCCTGTATTCATTGGTTTGGAATCCCTATGGCCGTTTCCGTTAATATTTTTCTATATGTTTTATTGCACATTTTTAACAACAAAAAAGAATTGTTGGCTTGTATCCCTTTTGGCCTGATGGTTTGCCTTTTCAGCATCTTATTTAACACCGCCTGGCCAGCCATAATTCTCCATATTGGTTTTTCATTGGTTTATGAACTTAATATTTACCGATTAAATTTAATTAACGCTAAAACTGTAACATCATGAAAATTTTAATAACAGGCGCAACAGGGTATGTTGGACATCGGCTTGCGCTAACCTTGGCCGAACGCAATAATGAAATACATGTTTTGGTAAGGAATCTTAATTCCAAAAATATTCCTCAACATAAAAACATCAAGGCATTTGCCGGTGACATTACCGACAGACAATCCATCACCACAGCCATCAAGGAATGTAAGCAAGTATATCATACAGCCGCATTGGTGAAAGCTTTTGACAAAGATTCTTCCCTTTTTTACAAGGTAAATGTCGATGGAACCCGTAATCTGTTAGATGTAGCTGTTGAAACAGGAGTTGAAAAATTTGTGTTTACCAGCAGTTGCAGCGTAATAGGTTCAACCTTAAAAACAGCAATGTGTGAAAATGACAAACGCATCACACCGCTTGACAATGATTATGATGCCACAAAATACCAAGCCGAAATCTTGGTTAAAGCGTATGGCAATAAAGGTTTGCATACTGTAATTGTAGCTCCCTCAAAAGTATTTGGGCCAAGTGGTTTTGATACTAAAAGCATTTCTTTAAATAAAGTGATACATAGATTTATTAAAGGAGATCTCACTTTCATTCCCATGCCGAGCAAACTAATCGCTAATTATTGTTATATCGATGATGTGGTTGAGGGTCACATCCTGGCAATGTCTAAAGGAAATGTTGGAGAAAACTACATACTTGGAGGAGAAAATATTTCCTTTTTAGAATTCTTTAATACGATTAAAATTCTTTCGGGAAAGAAGAATAAACTTATTGAAGTCCCAAAGTTTATTATGAAAATTTTATCTGTGATCCAATGGTTGCAATTTAAAGCAATCAAAAAAGAACCATTGATAACTGAAAATAGCATAAGGCAAATTTATTGCAATAAAATTTTCAGCAGTGAGAAAGCAATCCAAAAATTAGGATATCAAATTACTCCCTTGAGAGATGGGCTTAAACAAACTATTCACTTTTTAAAAAATCAAAATCATGCCTAAAAATTTATACACTTTGATAACCGGCGCCAGTGAAGGATTCGGAAAAGCATTGGCCGCCGAATGTGCCTCCAGAAAAATGAACCTTATTCTAGTGGCGTTGCCTGAATCTAAACTTCATTTTTTGGCTGCAACATTAATCCAAAAATATGCTGTTGATGTCATAGCGATAGAAAAAGACCTTTCTATCGAAGATAATTGTGTTAAGCTTTATAAACAAGTGGAAAGGCTTAAACTCTCTGTTAATATGCTCATCAACAATGTGGGTCTAGGCAGCACGATGCCCTTTGGCGAAGGAAGTATTGCTTTTTATCAAAAGCAAATAAAATTAAATGTGTTAACAACTACATTACTTACCAGCCTATTTCTGGAAATGTTGAAAACGAATAAGCCTTCCCATATTTTAAATGTAGGAAGCCTTAATTGCTTCTTTTATTTGGCAAAAAAACAAGTGTATGGTGCCACCAAATCCTATGTCTATTCCTTTTCAAAAAGCCTGCGCGGGGAATTGAAATCTGAGGAAGTAAATGTTAGCGTAATTTGTCCTGGAGGCATGAACACAAATGCCACAATAATAAAAACAAATGAATCTATTAATTGGCTGGCACGTCAATCAATAATGAATCCTGATGAGGTTGCTCAAATAGCCATTAAAGGGTTATTAAAACGAAAAGAAATTATTATTCCCGGACATATGAACAAACTATTTTTGCTAATAAATATGATGTTGCCATCGTTCATCATTAAAATGATCGCCAACAATCATGTAAATAAATTTAATTCATATAGTCTTGAAAATCAGCCAATAAATAAAACTGCCTTTAATAGATTGCCGGAAACAGTAACAGTAAGTGATAGTACAATAACTGTTTTGGAAGGTGAAATTCAGAAAGACATTCCAACCTCCCTAATTAAAGAAATTAAAGAATCGGAATTTTCAACGTTGAAAACTATGGGATTGGCATTGGGAATTGGTTTGGTTGGTGCAGTTATAATTGGAGCCATAGAAATGTGTAGCTTCTCTTTTGGCGTTCCTCTATAATATTGAACCATTGCTTTACACCCTAAATCTAAAATAGTTTTGTGTGAATAAATCACGAAACCGTCTAAAATCGTCGCCAAAAAACAAAAAACCGAGCAAATTGCTCGGTTTTTTAAGGAGATCCTAAATCAATTGAAAAGATGCTGAAATAAATTCAGCATGACGTAATTGTATTAACTTAATGCTTCTTTAATTCTTTTGATGGCCTCACGCAATTGCGTTTCCGATGCTGCGTAGGAAATTCTGATGCAAGTTGGCGCGCCAAAAGCATCGCCGGTAACGGTTGCAACATTGGCTTCCGCCAATAAAAACATGGAAAAATCGGCTGCATTCGCTATTTTATGCCCTTTAATTTCTTTTCCGAAAAAAGCCGAAACATCAGGAAACACATAAAATGCACCTTTGGGGATGTTTAGTTTAAAACCGTCAATTTCTTTTAGCAAAGCAACAACAATATCTCTGCGGTTGTGAAATTCATCAACCATATATTTAATTTTAGAAACAGGTGCCTGCAATGCCGCAATGGTTGCACGTTGCGCAATGCTGTTGGCTCCCGAAGTAATTTGTCCCTGCATTTTTGTGCAAGCTTTTGCAATCCATTCCGGTGCGCCAAGGTAACCAATACGCCAGCCGGTCATGGCAAACGCTTTTGCAACGCCATTAACGGTGATGGTTCTGTCATACATACTTGGGATGGATGCAAAACTAAAATTAGGCTCCCCATAATTGATGTGTTCATAAATTTCATCGGAAAGGACATAAATATTTGGGTGTTTTTCCAGCACTTTTGCCAAAGCCCTATATTCTGCTTCATTGTAAACACTTCCACTCGGGTTATTTGGTGAATTGAAAAATATCATTTTTGTTTTTGGCGTAATGGCCGCTTCCAACTGCGCCGGCGTAATTTTAAAATCAGATTCAACGGTGGAAGGAATTTCAACATAAGTGGCTTCTGCCAATATGGAAATGGCCGAATAACTAACCCAATATGGCGCAGGCAACAACACCTCATCACCCGGATTTAGCAATACCATCGCCACGTTGGCAATAGATTGTTTTGCACCCGTTGATACCACAATTTGATTGGGTTGGTACGTTAAATTGTTGTCGCGTTTAAATTTTTCGCAAACTGCCTTTTTTAAATCCATATATCCATCAACAGGACTGTAGGAACTATAATTGTCGTGAATTGCCTGTATGGCGGCTTCTTTAATAAAATCGGGCGTATTAAAGTCTGGTTCCCCTAAACTTAAACTGATAATGTCTTTTCCTTGTTCCTTTAGTTCTCTGGCTTTTGCGGCCATTGCTAAAGTTTCTGAAACCGGTAAGCTGTTAATTCTGTCTGAAAGTTGGTTGGTCATAATGAAAAATTTATGCATACGCAGGCTTTGCGCCCAGCGTTTTTAATTGGTTAAAATGTTCAATAATAGCTTTTTGAAAAGTTTTATATTCGTGATACGGCAAATTAAATTCCAATGCCGTTTCTTTCACAATTTTCGCTATTTTTCCATAATGAATATGTGAGATCTGCGGAAAAATATGGTGTTCAACCTGATGGTTCAATCCGCCAATATACCAAGAAATAAATTTATTGTTCGGGGCAAAATTGGTAGTGGTGTATAATTGATGTACCGCCCAAGTATGTTCTAAATTTCCTTCTTTATCGGGCAAAGGCATTTCTGCCACTGGAACAATGTGCGCCAGTTGGAACACAACGCTTAAAATAATTCCTGCAGTATAATGCATCACAAAAAATCCGATCAACACTTTCCACCAGGCAATGTCCAAAACCATAATCGGCAAAACTATCCACATAAAATAATAAATCAGTTTGGTCACAATTAAAGTAGTCCATTCCGTGGCTGGATTTGGAAATTTACCATAAGAAAGCTTGCGTTTCAAATACTTGCGCATTTGTTTAAAATCGGTTGTAATCGCCCAGTTAATGGTTAACAATCCGTATAAAAAAATAGAATAGTATTTTTGAAATTGATGTATTTTGAACCATTTGGCATGTTTGGAAAAACGAATAATCCTGCCTGCATCTATATCCTCATCGTGTCCTTGAATATTGGTAAATGTATGGTGCAAAACATTGTGTTGCACTTTCCAATTGTAAACATTTCCTGCCAAAATGTAAATGCTGCTTCCCATGATTTTATTAACCCATTTTTTGTTTGAGAAAGATTCATGATTGCTGTCGTGCATTACATTCATTCCAACGCCAGCCATACCAATCCCAATAAGAACTGTTAGCAAAAGCAATGCCCATTGTGGCATGGAAACCGTTAATATTAAAATTAATGGAACCAAAAATATGCCAAACATAATGATGGCTTTGGAATATAATTTCCAATTGCCAGTGCGCTTTATTCCATTTTCCTTAAAATAGGTATTTACCCTTTTATTTAGTGTCCTGAAAAAAACTGCTCCGTCTGTGCGAGAAAAGCTGATGGTATTGTTTGTCATAATTATATTTATCTGTCAATATACCTATTATATCTACAAAATTACGCCATTAATGTCTCGTTAAATAACTTTTGTGAAAATTATAACATTTTTTTTAAAGATGTTAATTTAAATTAAGGAAACCGTAATTTTGTGCTCACAATATGGCAAATATATGGACAATATTTTAAAATATTTTCTCGATTTATCGGAAAATCAAATCGATCAATTTTCTAAATTAGAAGCGTTATATGCTTTTTGGAATGCCCAAATCAATGTAATTTCAAGAAAAGACATTGAAGGATTGCAAATTAGGCACGTATTGCATTCCTTGGGAATTGCAAAAGTACAGTCTTTTAAATCTGGAACCCATATTTTGGATGTGGGAACAGGTGGCGGTTTTCCTGGAATTCCGTTGGCCATTTTATTTCCGGAAACGCATTTTCATTTGGTTGATTCCATCGGAAAAAAAATAAAAGTGGTGAAGGAAGTTGCCGCCGCGCTCGATTTAAAAAATGTAACGGCTGAAGCTATCAGGGCTGAAGAAGTAAAAGGCGAATTCGATTTTATTGTAAGCCGCGCAGTTACCAATATGGATGAATTTGTAAAATGGATCAGAAATAAAATCGCCAAAAAACAACAACACGATTTGAAAAACGGAATTTTATATTTAAAAGGTGGTGATTTAACCGAAGAATTGCAAAACTTCCCAAATGCAAAGCTCTTTGACCTCACCGATTATTTTGATGATGAATTTTTTGAAACCAAAAAAGTGGTGCATATTCCTTTAAAAAAGAAATAAACCGCAACGTTAATTAGCCAATGTGCCAATTTTTAAATTTTATTCCTTCTCATGTTTTTTTACACACCCCTAGCCCCTCTCAAGAGGGGAGTTAATCATATTAATTTTTTGATAACATCTTCGGTCTTCCGACTTCGGACTTCCAACTATCAAAATAAATATGATAAATGTTATTCTTTAATCAAATAATAAAAGGTAAATTTGTCTGTTATTAAATCAGAAAAAATTATGAGTCAAGCCAAAGAATGTTTAGTTTGTAAAAAACCTTCAACGGAAGTTCCTGTAACAAAATTTTATTATCAGGAAAGTGAATTTTATATCTGTCCGCAACACATCCCTATTTTAATTCATCACCCTGAACAATTAAACGGTTTATTGGCTGGTGCCGACAAACTTCAGGGCGGATAAATAAAGGATTATTATAAATTATTGCAAAAAAAACGCGCCGATTGGCGCATTTTTTATTTATATATTTATACTACTTTTTAAATTTTGTAGATAAATCTTTACCAAATTCCTTCAATTTTTCAATGGCTGTTTCCACTTCTTTCTCAACCGTTTCAATGGTGCTTTCTTTCAAAAATGGATATCTGTAATCCGTTGGCGGCACAAAAGTTTCTTTAATGGTACGGGTATTTACCCAACGCAATAAATTCCATACAGAACCTGCTTTGTCATTTGTTCCCGATCCGCGCGCGCCTCCAAATGGTTGTTGTCCAACAACGGCTCCGGTAGGCTTGTCGTTGATATAGAAATTTCCCGCAGCATTTTCCAATTTGTTGGTGGCAATGTCAATTACGTAACGATCTCCGCTAAAAATAGCGCCTGTTAAAGCATATTCACTGGTGTCGTCAATGATATCCAGAGTTTCTTCCCATTTTTCGTCTTCATAAACAAAAATGGTCATTATTGGTCCGAACAACTCATTGCACATTGTTTTGTATTTCGGATTGGTAGTCAAAATTACCGTTGGTTCAATAAAATAACCAATTTCATCGCTGTAACCGCCACCAATAATAATTTCGGCATCTGCATCTGCTTTCGCATCTTCAATATAACCCGATAATTTTTTGAAAGCTCGCTTGTCAATTACTGCATTTATAAAGTTTGTGGTGTCTTCTGGCGATCCCATTTTAAAAGATTTTATATCTTTTTCAATGGAAGTTCTTATCCTTCCCCATAAACTTTTTGGCAAATATGCACGCGATGCAGCGGAACATTTTTGACCTTGGAATTCAAAAGCGCCTCTAGATATTGCCGTGGCAACTTCTTGTGGGTTAGATGTTGGATGTGCCCAAATAAAATCTTTTCCTCCAGTTTCTCCAACAATTCTTGGATATGATTTATAATTGCCTACATTCTTTCCAATGGTTTCCCAAAAACTGTTAAACACCGGTGTAGAACCAGTAAAGTGAACGCCCGCAAAATCGCGATTGTTCAGAACAACATCAGTAATCATTGCTGAATTGCCAGTTACCATATTGATAACACCGTCTGGCAAACCCGCAGCTTTAAACAATTCCATAATTACCTGTGCTGAATATACTTGAGAACTTGCCGGTTTCCAAATCACCACATTTCCCATCAAAGCTGGAGCAGCAGGTAAATTACCCGCAATAGACGTAAAGTTGAAAGGCGTAATTGCATACACAAAACCTTCAAGTGCACGATATTCCATGCGGTTCCAAATTCCTGCTGAGGATGCCGGCTGATTGCTGTAGATCTCGGTCATAAATTCTACGTTAAAACGCAAAAAGTCAATCAATTCACAAACAGCATCAATTTCAGCCTGAAATACATTTTTGGATTGTGCAATCATGGTGGCTGCATTCATTTTATTACGAAATGGTCCAGCCAATAAATCAGCTGCTTTTAAGAAAATGGCCGCTCTGTGTTCCCAGCTTGTTGCTGCCCATTTTACGCGTGCTTCCGCAGCTTTTTTAATGGCCAGTTCAATATGTTCTTTTTCGGCGGTATGGTATTTTCCCACACAATGTTTGTGATCGTGCGGCGGATGAATGTCAACCGTGTTTCCTGTTCTGTATTCTTTTCCACCAATATAAAACGGAATGTCAACCTGTTCGTTAAACATTTTTTTATAAGTGTCTAATAACGCTTTGCGTTCTGGAGTTCCTGGAGCATAAGAATTTATAGGCTCATTAACTGCTTTTGGTACGTTGTAAAATCCTGAAGCCATCGTATCTATTTTTAAGGTTTTTTAATTTAAATTTGTTTTGCAAAGTTACAAAATTGAATTTACTTTTTATCTTACGCCCTAATACTCAATAATCAAATTTTAATACCATGTGTACCGTTACTTTTTTGCCCTTATCCAATACCGATTTCATTTTGACTTCCAATCGAGATGAACAAAGGCTAAGAGAAACATTGCAGCCAAAAATATATGAAGAAAACGGCGTTGAAATGCTTTTTCCCAAAGATAAAGTTGCTGGAGGAACTTGGATTGGCGTGAGTTCAAAAAAAAGAATGGTTTGCGTATTAAACGGCGGTTTTATAAAACACATAAGAAAGGCGAATTACAGCAAAAGCAGGGGATTGATTGCCAAAGAATTATTGAAAGGGAATGCTTTAATGCCTTTTATAAAAAATCTTGATTTATTGGGTGTTGAGCCTTTTACCATGATTGTAGTAGATTGGAACACCGATACCTTGAATTTGGTTGAATTGGTTTGGGACGAAACCCAAAAACACATCAAACAATACAAAAACGAACCCAAAATTTGGTCTTCTTCTACTTTATATACTGATGAAATTAAGGAATTGAGAAACAATTGGTTTCAAAAATGGCTTTCTGAAAATGAATTCACTTCCGAAGCGATTTTGAAATTTCACCATTCTGAAAAAGGCGATAAAAAACAAGCTATTTTAATGAAACGAAATTATGTTGAAACCGTAAGTATCACTTCCGTAAAAAAAATGGATAATACGATTGAAATGTTTTATGAAGACGTTGTGCATTCAACAAAAACTGCTGTTAATTTTAACGGCTCATAAAAGAAATTACCGCCACGATGACAACTCCGATAATTGCCAAAAAAGTATAGAAACTGTTCAGTAAAATAAAATTTATGATGGTTGTAAAACGTTTCTGTCCGTAAAAATTGCGCAAAGATTTATAAAAATAAACAAGAAATAAAAGCACAAAAATCCAAGCTGCATTCTCCATTTTAAAGAGAAGATTCATCAAATAGAAAATGATGAACAACAGAAAAAATACTGTTTGTGTATTAAAAACAAATACCAAATGTTCCATATAAGTGATTTTTTTTCTGATATACAACAATTTCAAAAAGAGCGTGAAAATCGGCAGAAAAACAAACATAGAAATGGAAATATAGGAAGTGAATTTTTTGATTAAATTTTTAATGCCTTCTTCTGTCTTCAGTTGTGCTATATTAGTCGTCGCTTTTTTAACCTGCTGGTAATAAAAAGTGTTCCAAAAAGTTTTTTTATATCCCAAACTGTCTAATGCTTGTTCATTGGAATATGATGGAAATTTTCTGCGGAAATTCACAAAATCGGCTATTTTATCATAAAAGCCAATGTTAGCTTCCTGTTTTGTTTTGATGGCATATTCACGCGGTTTTTTTAAGGAATCCGCCTCATTTTCATACAGTTTAAAAGCATTTTCAAACTCGGAAATCACTTTGGTGTTGGCGGAATCATTTTGCTTGGCTTCCTCTATGCTGCTTTTTAGGCTTGTCTTTATGGAATCAAGCTTTTGAGAATCCAATTTTGAAATTGAGTCTAAGCTTTTGGAAGCTGTCGCAATATCTTTAATCGGGTTTTTGGTACTATCAATTTGGTTTGAAATACCTAAAATTAAAAAGAAGATAATGGAAACCTGCAAGTATAATTGAAATGGATTAACATATTTGACACGCTTTCCTAAAATGTATTCTTTGGAAACTTTTCCCGGTTGAACGAGCAATGGAATAAAGGTTGTCCAAAATTGGGAATCATAGGATAAAAATCCGGAAACCAGTTTATTTAAATAATTTCCGATACTTAATTTGTTGGTGGTATTTTTTTGTCCACAATACGAACAAAAATTTTCATTCTGCAACAATGGCATTCCACAATTTAAACACTCCAATCCTTTGGTTTGTTTGTTTCGAAACCCTTGAGGTTTAAATTTCATAATAATTAGTTATGAATGCTGGAAACCATCAATTGAAATGTGGGAATATATACCTTAAAAGTCCTAGAAGTGGAAAAGTTTACCATATTGTAAAAACCCTTCATCGCCCCAATAGGTGATGTTAAAAAGCAATTCGATCTGTATGTGTATTTTTGTGCGGGTTTTAATATTGGTTTTTTACCCACAACGCCCGGACCCTCAACAAATTCCGTATTATTTAAGGAATCGAAAATCGTCCATTGACGTTCTAAAAGCTGAACGGTATCATTACTTTGGTTTTCAATGGTAACTTCATAACTAAAAGCAAAATACAGCCTAAAATTTCGATAGTTGGTGCCTTCGAAATTTGAAGTTACTGAGATTTTAATTCCGTTAGTTACTTGCTGTACCATAGATACTTACTGCTTATTTATCATTCAAAGATACTAAAATTTTCAATAAAACACTAGTTATTTATTTTTTCGGAATTGCCATAACCCACCCCAATAACTTTTGTGTATCTGCTTCCAAATTTTTTATAATATACCAAAACTGTGTAATCATTTTCAGTTTGGTAAAAAGAACCGTCAATGTCATGGTTGCTAATTGTTCCGTCGGTTGCTTTGGTTACATATTGGTAATTGTAAAATCCCTGCTTCAAAAGCAGTTTGGTTTCATACAAATTCAAAGCTTCATTGTATTTTAGTTTGTTTGCGTCATTTAACTGCCAATTGTTAAAATTTCCGCTTACGTAAACATCCTTTCCTTCGAGATTTTGAGAACTTTTTAAGGAGAAATACACCCAACTATAATCGGCGTCCGTATTGTTATTTTCACCGTTTAATGTTCTGATCACAAAATTTCCGTTTACATCGGGCGACAAGGTGTAAGGTTGATTTCTTCTTTCTTCATTGGTAAATAAATAGGTATGGTATAAATCACTGCCAAGTTCAACCTTTGCAATATTCATGGAAGAATTTCTGATGGACTTGGAATCGAAATATAAAAATTCATTTCCACCCCAAAAACTTGATTCCTTATTGTATTTGTAAAGCAATTGGTCTCCTCTGTAAAATTGTGGTTTTAATCCGATAATGGCATTTTGCCAATTGTTATTTTGAAGAATTACCGGGAAAATTTCTTCACGCGGATTGTTAATCAGCATATTTGGTGTATTGATGGTAAATTCAACAGCTTGTTTTGTGTCGATATAAAAAATATCCCTGCTTTTATAAACAGCAACGCCAACGGTTACTTTAGATTCATAAACCACAAAACGACGTTTAAAAACCACTTCATCCTCTTCATTTAAAACAGAGATTGTATAGTTTCCTGAAATTTTAAGTTTTGTGGTTTCATTTGGGATTGTTAACCTGTAATTTGTATAGGGCTGTAAGGTGTTAAATGAATTTTCGTAATCCCGAATCCGGTCTTCGGCAAAACCATCAATAAATTCCGATTCCGACAAATCAGATTTGCTCCAGTCTAAATCGCAATGCTCAATTTTGTAGGAATAAGTGTGTTCATCAGCATTTAAATCGTCAAACCTAAGCACCAATTTTTGCCCGAGCTGAACTATTGGCGCATAGGCATTTGTGGCCGTCGGCATTAAAATGATGGTTTTAATTTGTTCGGCATCCATATCATCGGTTTGGGAAAACGCGAATTGAGCAGAACATAAAAAATAAAAAAATAAAAAACTCTTTTTAACCATAAACTTAAATTTTAGCCGACTTATTTTACCTAATTGCTAACGCAAATTTCATGCTAAAAGTACAAAAACAAAAATATAGTTGCCATAAACAAAAATTTACGTGAAAAAATGATAAAAAACATAAAATACTACTTATAAATTCTTATTTTTGCACCGTTTTTAGAGACTATTAAATAAACTTAAAATATTATGTCAAAAGACATTCATATTAAAAAAGGTCTAGATATTAAGCTGAAAGGTGAAGCCGCCAAACTTACCGAAAATGCAATAGCTAGTGATGTTTACACATTGATACCTGAAGATTTCCACAGTATAATTCCTAAATTATCCGTAAAAATTGGTTCGCAGTTAAAAGCTGGTGAAGCCGTATTTTATAATAAAGCCAATGAGGAGATGAAATTTCCGTCTCCGGTTAGCGGAGAAGTTTTGGATATTATTCGCGGTGAAAAAAGGAAAATATTGGCCATTAAAATTAAAGCCGATAAGGAGCAACAATTTGTTGATTTTGGCGTGAAAGATCCTAAAGCCATGGAAGCCGAAGACATCAAGAGTCATTTATTGGCATCGGGTTGCTGGACTTTCATCAAACAAAGGCCTTATGATGTAATAGCAAATACGGCAAATACGCCAAAAGCAATTTTTATTTCTGCCTACGCCAGCGCACCTTTGGCTGCCGATTATGATTATGTTTTGGCCGGAAAAGAAAAAGAGTTACAGGCAGCAATTTCCGCTTTAAGCAAATTAACTCCTGGAGAAGTTCACGTTTCTGTAGGTAAAAATTCAAACTCACCTTTGGCAGGACTGACTAATATAAACTTGCATAAAGTTTCAGGTCCTCATCCATCAGGAAATGTAGGAACGCAAATTAATAAAATAAGTCCCGTAAATAAAGGAGAAACCGTTTGGACAATTACACCCCAAGATTTGGTAATTATTGGAGCATTGTTTTTAACGGGAAAATTTAATGCAGAACGTATTGTTGCATTGGCAGGTTCCTCGGTTGAAGACCCAAAATATTACAAAACAAAAATTGGCGCAACAATCACTTCATTAGTTCACAGAAAATTAAAAGGAAGCAATAACAGAATTATCAGCGGCAATGTTTTAACGGGTAAAGCCAAAAATCTCAAAGAAAATTTAGGGTATTATGACAATATTATTACCGTAATCCCCGAAGGAAACGATTATGAATTGCTTGGATGGACAATGCCGGTATTCAATAAAATTTCCACTACAAGATCGCTGACTTTTTCTTGGTTATTGCCCAATAAAAAATTCGATTTAAACACCAATACAAATGGTGAACACAGAGCTTTTGTGGTAACCGGTTTATATGAGGAGGTTTTTCCTTTGGATATTTTTCCGATGCAAATTTTGAAATCCTGTATGTACCAGGATTTAGATGAAATGGAGCAATTGGGAATGTACGAAGTGGCCCCGGAAGATTTTGCGCTAACTGAATTTGTTTGTGTTTCTAAACAACCACATCAAGAAATTATTAGAAAAGGCTTAGACTTAATGTTAAAAGAAATAGGATAAGGTTATGGGATTAAAAGAAAAATTACATACTATAAAAGAAAAGGGCAAAGGAAAAAAGTGGTTACCTGCTTTTGAAGCTTTTCATACTTTTTTATACACACCTAACGAAACCACACATTCAGGCGGTCATATAAAAGGAGCCGATGATTTAAAAAGAACCATGAATATGGTTGTTTTGGCATTAATTCCTTGTTTGCTCTTTGGAATGTTCAATACAGGGTTTCAACATTACAAAGCCATTGGGGAATCTGTTGCGTTTTTGTCGTGGGACGCTTTGTCTCTAGGACTGCTTAAAGTGCTTCCTTTGGTGGTTGTTTCTTATGTTGTAGGATTGGGTGTCGAATTTATTTTTGCCATTATTAAAGGAACCGAAGTTGAAGAAGGATACTTGGTGACTGGAATGCTAGTTCCTTTAATTGTTCCTGTAGATATTCCACTTTGGATGCTTTCCGTAGCCATTATTTTTGGTGTTGTTATAGGAAAAGAAGTATTTGGAGGAACCGGAATGAATATTTTAAATCCGGCCTTAATCATTCGTGCATTTCTATTCTTCGCTTATCCAACCTGGATGAGTGGCGATAAAGTTTGGGTGCAAGGAGCTGTTGAAAGAGCCAATGAAATGGCTGCAGGAGCTGACGTTGCCGCTATATCCGGCGAAACTATTTTGGGCAGTTTGGCGCAGGGAAAGGAATTCGCTTATTCGATTTATGACATGTTTTTCGGGTTTATTCCTGGTTCCGTAGGCGAAACATCAACCTTCTTAATTCTATTGGCAGCACTATTTTTAATTTACACCAAAATAGCAAGTTGGAGAATTATGTTGTCGGCAGTAATTGGAGCTTTGGTTATGGGACTTTTATTCAACGGAGTTGTTAATGCAGGCTGGATTGCTGAAGGAAGTAAGTTTTATTCTTTAATGAATACTGTATTTTGGCATCATTTATTGCTTGGTGGATTTGCATTTGGAGTTGTATTTATGGCAACCGACCCAGTAACAGCCTCACAAACCAATAAAGGAAAATGGATTTACGGATTTTTAATCGGGTTTATTTCAATTATGATTAGGGTATTTAATCCTGCCTATCCAGAGGGCGTAATGTTGGCAATTTTATTAATGAACGTATTTGCACCAACAATTGACCATTATGTGGTTCAAGGTAACGTTAAAAGAAGGCTAAAACGTATAACAGCAAAAACAGCATAACAAAATGGCAAAGAATACTGAAAGTAATATATATACAGTGCTATTCGCAATAGGAATGGTGCTTATAGTTGGAACCCTATTGGCTTTTGTAGCTACCTCTTTAGAGGAAAAGATTTCTGAAAATAAACGTATAGAAAAACAACAGAATATTTTATACGCTATGGGCATCAATGACAATGATGAAACCAGCGTTGAATTTGTTTCTAAAAAAGTTGTGGGAGCCGAGTTTTCAAAATACATTACCAAACAATTGGTGATTACGGGAACAGAAGCTGTTGAAGACAATAATGCCTACCTGATTGATATTAAAAAAGAAGAATCGGACGCTAAAAATCCAAATTATAAAAGAAGATTGCCTTTGTTTATTGGCGAAAAAGATGGTGAGACATTATATATCGTTCCGGTAAGAGGAAAAGGTTTATGGGATGCAATTTGGGGATATGTTGCGCTAGATGACCAATTGGTCGTTCAAGGCGTTTATTTTGACCATGCTGGCGAAACGCCAGGTTTAGGCGCCAATATTAAAGAACGTTTTTTTATGGATGATTTTAAAGGAGAACATATTTTGGACGGCGATACGTTTAAAGGTATTACCGCATCAAAAAGTAATGCCGACCCTAAAAACTTAAATAAAACAGATTTTGAGGTAGATGCAATAGCCGGAGCAACAATTACAGGTAATGGTTTATCTGCAATGCTTAAGAAAGATTTAGCAATGTATATACCCTATTTAAAAACTTTAAAGAAATAATTTATGGGACTTTTATCAAAAAAAGATGCAAAATTAATTACTGATCCTTTAGCGGACAATAACCCCATAACCATTCAGGTTTTAGGTATATGTTCGGCATTGGCGGTTACGGCAGAGTTAAAACCCTCTATTGTAATGGCGGTATCGGTAATGTTTGTGTTAGCGATGGGAAGTACGGTAATTTCATTAATCAGAAATATCATTCCTTCAAAAATTAGAATCATTGTTCAATTAATTGTAGTTGCAGCTCTTGTAATTATTGTTGACCAAATCTTAAAAGCTTTCGCTTATGAATTGTCAAAACAATTATCGGTTTTCGTTGGATTAATTATTACAAACTGTATTATAATGGGTCGATTTGAAGCTTTTGCTTTGGCAAATAGTCCTTGGAGATCATTTTTAGATGGTATAGGAAACTCGGCAGGATACGGAATTATATTAATTATTGTAGGTTTTTTTAGAGAGTTACTTGGCTCCGGAACTTTACTGGGCATAAAAGTTATAGGTGACCCTATAGAAAAAACAGGAGTTTATGCTTACGGATATGAAAACAACGGATTTATGTTGTTGGCGCCAATGGCTTTGATTACCATAGGAATAATAATTTGGGTGCAACGCTCAAGAAATACAGCATTAATCGAAAATTAAATAGTGGTGAGATATTAGCATTGAGAAATTAGAAAAACTCAATACTAACTACTCAATACTCAATACTATAAAAATTATGGAACATATAGAATTATTTTTTAAGTCAATATTTATAGACAATATGATATTTGCAACATTCCTTGGAATGTGCTCTTATCTCGCCGTATCTAAGAAAATAGCAACCGCTGTCGGTCTTGGGGCAGCCGTTATATTTGTAATGGCAATTACAGTTCCCTTAAACTGGTTGTTGGATGTTTATTTATTGAAAGATGGCGCTTTGGCCTGGTTAGGACCAGAATATGCCCAATATGATTTAAGCTTTCTTTCTTTTATTATGTTTATTGCCACCATTGCAACCATGGTACAATTGGTTGAAATAATTGTGGAGAAATTTTCTCCTGCATTGTACAATTCCTTAGGAATCTTTTTACCCTTAATAGCTGTAAACTGTGCTATTTTAGGAGGTTCCCTATTTATGCAATCCCGTGAAATCCAAACTTTAGGATTGGCATTTAACTATGGCACAAGCTCTGGAATTGGTTGGTTTTTGGCCATTTTAGCCATTGCAGCCATTCGTGAAAAAGTTAGATATTCAAATGTTCCTGCTCCTTTAAGAGGGTTGGGCATTACTTTTATTATTACAGGTTTAATGGCCATTGGGTTTATGAGTTTTGGTGGAATGTTAACGGGCGGTGATGAAGAAAAAACTACAGAACAGACAGTAATCGCTGAGCCTATCCAACAAAAAGTTGAAATTACCAAAGAAGCTATTGACGTAGCAAAGAACGAAAAAGAAATTAAAGAATAATGATCATGTTAGCAGCAAATACAGTTAATACAATTTTCGCAACAGTAGCGGTCTTTTTGATTATAACACTCCTATTGATTGCAATATTGTTGTTTGTAAAACAAAAATTATCGCCCTCAGGCCCCGTCAAAATTATAATTAACGGCAAAAGGGAAATTGAAGTTTCTTCAGGGAGTTCCTTATTGACCACTTTAGGAAATGCAAAAATATTTTTACCTTCTGCTTGCGGTGGTGGCGGAACTTGTTTGCAATGCGAATGTCACGTACATTCAGGTGGTGGAGCTGCTTTGCCAACAGAAACTCCCAACTTTAGCCGAAAGGAATTAAAAGAAGGGATCCGGTTGGCTTGTCAAGTAAAGGTAAAACAGAATATGGACATCAGCATTCCCGAAGAAGTATTTGGTATCAAAAAATTTAACGCAACAGTTGTACGAAATTATAATGTAGCGTCCTTCATAAAAGAATTTGTTGTTGAAATCCCTGAAGATATGGGTTACAAAGCTGGTGGGTATATTCAAATCGAAATTCCGCCTTGTGAAATCAATTTTTCGGACATTGATATTACAGCACATCCGGAAGAACACGAAACACCCGATAAGTTTAAAGAAGAATGGGATAAATTTGCATTATGGCCTTTAAAAATGGTGAATAAAGAAACAGTTGAACGCGCCTATTCCATGGCTTCATACCCGGCAGAAGGGAAAGAAATTATGTTGAATGTGCGTATCGCCACACCACCTTTTGACAGAGTTAAAAATGGATGGATGAGTGTAAACCCCGGTATTGCCTCATCTTACATCTTCTCTCGTAAAGCAGGTGATAAAGTAGTTATTTCTGGGCCTTATGGTGAATTCTTTATCAATGAATCTGATGCCGAAATGTTATACGTGGGCGGTGGTGCCGGTATGGCGCCAATGCGTTCACATCTGTATCACTTATTCAAAACCCTTAAAACAGGAAGAAAAGTAACTTATTGGTATGGAGGAAGATCCAAACGTGAATTGTTCTACACAAATCACTTCCGGGAGCTAGAAAAAGAATTTCCTAACTTTAAATTTTATCTTGTGCTTTCCGAACCTTTACCGGTGGATAACTGGGTGAATAAAAAGGATATAAATGATAATGAAGGAGACGGATTTACAGGTTTTGTGCACAATGCCGTAATCAATGAATATTTATCTAAACATGAATCACCTGAAGATATTGAATTGTATTTTTGCGGACCTCCGTTAATGAACAATGCCGTTCAAAAAATGGGTCAAGATTTTGGTTTGGCCGATGAAAATATAAGATTTGATGACTTTGGCGGATAACATTTTTAGAATTTAACTGCCATACTGAACTTGTAAAATTGTTTTATCATAAACTAAAATCCGATACCTTTGTGTCGGATTTTTTCTTGTAACCCATTTTAAAAATGAGCAGACCGCTAACAACCCAGGAATTACATAATTTGGCGATGAATATTGTTGGGAAAGATTTAGAAGCCAAAGGCTATGAATTTATCGCAATCAACAGCCAATTAAAAAAGAACCCACAGTTTGTTTGTATCGACAAAAACAAGATACGTTATTTTGTTGTCGTAAAAGTGGTTGCCATAGCTGAATACTATATTCCTTATGACGTTATATGGATGGAAGCCATTAAACTCCACGCAAAAAAAAACAATGCAAAAGTGTTGTTTGCAAATGTGGGATTGGGGAATTCAAACAGCCCCAACTTACCCCCGCATTTAAATGAGGAATACCTGCTTCAATATGAAGGTTTGCAACTTTTGGATGTGTCATTAAACTAAAATCCATACTTAATAAACAAAAAAGCACGCCAATGGCGTGCTTTTTATAATTAATTATGTAGTACGTTACTCAACTTTGCTTTCCAACAATTTGAAGAATTGGTCAAGTTTAGGCATTAGAACAATGCGCGTTCTTCTGTTTCTGGCTCTTCCTTCAACAGTGGCATTAGATTCTAATGGCAAATACTCGCTTCTTCCGGCAGCAATTAAGCGACTAGGTTGAATATTAAAGTCATTTTGTAAAACTCTAATAACAGAGGTTGCACGTTTAACGCTTAGGTCCCAGTTGTCCTTCATATCTGAAGTGCTAATTGGTTTGTTATCCGTATATCCTTCAACCATAACTTCTAAATCAGGTTGTGCAGCAATTACGTCAGCAACTTTTTTCAATACCCTTTTTGCATCGTTAGAAATCACGTGGCTTCCGCTTCTGAATAATAATCTATCGGCAATTGAAATGTAAACAACTGTTTTTTCAACGTCAATTTGAATATCTTCATCAGAAAAACCATCTTTTAGCACACTTTTTAATTTAAATCCTAATGCTAAATTCATAGAGTCTCTTTTGGTGATTGCTTTTTGAATATATTGTATATACTCATCTTTTTTCCCCATTTGAGTCAATGTTTCTTTAATGTTGTCTGAAGCTGACTTAGACAATACCGTTAAATTTTCAACATATTCCAATGTTTTTTCTTTGTCTTTTCTCAAATCTGCCACTTGTTGATTTAACGCATTGAGTTTGCTTTCACTTTCGACTCTGCATTTCATCAAATCAGCTTTGGTGTCAACCAATTCTGAACTTGTCTTGTTGTAGTTGTTTTCCAATTCCGTGTATTTCTTTTGCGAAACACAAGAAGTTAAAAAGATAGATGCAACGAGCATCAGTATTCCGATTTTTCTCATAATTTTAATTGATTTTAGTGTGAAACAAAAGTAAATAAAACTAAGTACCCTTTCTTAAATTTTAATTAATTTATGATATTTTTAAGAAAAAATAAAGCTTTATATTTACAGTCCAATTTCGTTTATAATTTAATAACAACTAAAGGTATGAAAAATTGTGTGTATGCGCTAATTTTACTGATATTCTTATCTTGCGGAAATAAAGAAATCGACTCAAAAACAATAGAAGGAAATGCCATCGGAACCACATTTACAGTTCGTTATTTGGATGCCGGAACCAGAAATTATGAAACCAAAATAGACAGCCTAATTGCTGTCATCAACAAATCGGCTTCCACATATATTCCAACATCAGATCTTTCAAAAATTAACAAAGGCGATACCACTATTTTGGCCGATGCAAATTTGCAGGAAGTTTTCACGAAATCAAGAAAAATTTACAAAGAAACAGATGGCGCTTTCGACCCAACAGTGGGAATTTTGGTAAATGCGTGGGGATTTGGGCCTGAAAAACCCATTGAAAATTTAGATTCCCTAAAAATTAAAGAACTATTAAAATATGTTGGTTTTGAAAAAGTGCAGTTAGAAAACGGAAAAATAAAAAAATTATATCCGGAAATTTATCTTGATTTCAATGCAATAGCCAAAGGTTATTTGGTAGATATGCTTAGCCGAATGTTCGAAAAAAATGGCATTGCAAATTATATGGTTGAAATTGGCGGTGAAATTAGGGCAAGAGGCCACAATGAAAAAGGAACACCTTGGAAAATTGCCATTGAAAATCCAAATACCGACGGAAGCCGTTCTTTCGCAACCGTTATTGAACTTAATGATGAATCCATGGCCACTTCCGGTAATTACAGGAAATTCAAGGTTAAGGCAGATGGAACAAAATATGTGCACACCATAAATCCGAAAACAGGTTTTGCCAAAGAAAGCAATTTGCTCAGCGCATCGGTGATTTCAAAATCGGATTGTGCCGATGTTGATGGTTACGCCACGGCTTTCATGGAAATGGGATTTGAGAAATCTACAGTTTTTTTAAAAAATCATCCTGAACTTAGAGCGTTTCTGATATATGTTCATGAAAATGGTGAAATTCAAACATATAAATCAGACAACTTCAACAATTAACTTATTTAAAGCAAACAGGCAAAATTTCACCTTTTGTTAAACAGTATTTTTCAATAAGTTCCGAAGAAATTTTTTCCGAATAATTTACTTCGTCAACTTTAAATCCAACAGCTCTTAGTCTGTCAAAATAATCTTTTCCGTAAATACGAACGTGGTCGTATTGTCCAAAATGTTTGGCGCGTTCTTCTGGATTTGTAATTGAAAAGTCTTCATAGGTTTTTTCTCGTTCTAAATCTTGTGGAATCTGGAAAATGCCCATTCCGCCCGGTTTTAATACCCGGTACAACTCGCTCATCGCCTTTTTATCATCTTCAATATGCTCCAATACATGGTTGCAAAAAACAATGTCAAAAGCATTTTCTTCAAAGGGTAAATCGCAAATGTCAGCTTTTACATCAGCAATTGGCGAATGTAAATCGGCTGTTAAATAATCTATGTTTTTCAGATTTTTAAACCGTTTTAAAAAACATTGTTCAGGAGCAATGTGCAACACTTTTTTTGAAGCCGTAAAAAAATCGGTTTCGTTTTTTAAATACAGCCAAAGCAATCTGTGCCGCTCTAAGGAAAGCGTTCCCGGCGCCAAGGCATTTTTGCGCTGTTTTCCGTAACCATAAGGCAAAAACCGACTGAAACTTTTACCGTCAATTGGATCGGTAAAACGTGATCCCCTTAAATAAATCGAAATTATCGGACTTACCCAATAACTAGCTTTTATGAGTATTGGACGCGGTATTTTGTTGAGTATAAATTTGAATAATTTTTCCACTTATTTATAATCTTCCCTAACTGGAGAAAAGACATCAGTTACTTTGCAATTTACCAATGCCTTCCCGCTATGGATCACATTTGAAGGAATATTGGCAATCATTCCGGGTTCCAAAACAGTAGTAACTCCATCAATAAGCAATTCAAGCTTTCCTTCAATCACTTGGGTAGATTGTTCATGAATATGAGAATGTTCCGGCAAAATTGCGCCTGCTTCAATCTCCCAAAAAGCAATGGTGAAACTATTGGCGTGAAAAAAGCGGCCGTTAAACCCTTTCATAATTTCTTTTGGCTCAATGTTGGAAATATCCTGAATCATATATGAATTGTTTACTGTCTAAACTCCTTTTCCTCATCACTTTCAATCCCCAAAGCCTCATAAATATAGCTAAATGTTGAAAGCAATTCGGGTTTTCCATTTACAATGGCTACATCATGTTCAAAATGCGCACTTGGTTTACCATCTTTGGTTAAAATAGTCCAACCATCATTCAATTGGTTAATTTGCTGTGTTCCCAAATTCACCATAGGTTCAATGGCAACCACCATTCCTTCGGTAAATTTTTTGCCTTTTCCCCTATGTCCATAATTCGGCATTTCAGGATCTTCATGCATTTCTTTGCCCAAACCATGTCCCACCAATTCCCGTACAATTCCATATCCGTATTTTTCGCAATAATGTTGAATGGCATAACCTACATCTCCAACCCTATTGCCTGCCTTAAACTCTCGTATTCCAACATACAGGCTCTCTTTGGTGACTTTTAACAATTTTTTGATTTCCTCAGAAACTTCTCCAACTTCAAAAGTATAAGCGTGATCCCCATAAAAGCCATTCTTTAAAGCACCGCAATCTATAGAAATAATGTCGCCCTCCAATAATGGTTTGTTATTTGGAATGCCGTGAACAATTTGGGCGTTCGGACTCATACATAAGGAATTGGGAAAACCATACATTCCCAAAAAACCTGGATAAGCACCTTGGTCTCTTATAAACTCCTCTGCCAATTTATCTAAATACAATGTGGTAACCCCTGGTTTTACTTCTTTAGCCAAAATCCCCAAAGTTTTTGAAACAATAAGGGCGCTCTCGCGCATCAATTCAATTTCTGCTCTCGTTTTTAGTTTTATCATTCTATCATAAAATTTATGTTGCAAAGGTACTTCAAAAAAATAATTTTCAGGCTCGGTTTTTCTGAAAATACCCTTCTTCAAAAAATAGTCCGAAAAATGATTTAAAACAGTTTATTTGCCTGAAATCAGTTGTACATTTGTGTTATAATTATTTGAAAGATTGTTTATGTATAAAGCAGTTACCGCAGCAGAAGCCGTAAAAGTTATAAAATCCCACAACCGGGTATATATTCAAGCGGCTGCTGCTGCGCCACAAGAATTGGTAAATGCCATGTCTGCGCGTCACGAAGAACTTAGAGGGGTGGAAGTTTGTCATTTGCATACCGAAGGAGATGCGCCTTATGCAGACCCAAAGCACAAAGAAAGTTTTCATGTTAATTCACTGTTTATTGGCAAAAACGTACGTCACACCATTAAAGCCGGAAACGGTTCATATACGCCGGTATTTTTAAGTGAAGTCCCTAATTTATTTAAACGAAATATTCTCCCTGTTGATGTTGCCCTGATCCAGGTTTCTACGCCCGATAAACACGGCTATTGTTCTCTTGGCATTTCCGTGGAAGCTATTTTAGCGGTCATAGACAATGCAAAGCATGTAATTGCGCAAATAAATGAGCAAATGCCCCGTGTTCACGGTGAAGGTCTCATTCATATTTCGGAACTGGATACTTTTGTTGAAGTGAATGCGCCCATTCACGAACATTCTTTGTCAGAACCAACACCTATAGAAAATAAAATAGGCGGTTTTATTGCTGAATTGATTGAGGACAGAAGTACGCTGCAAATGGGTATTGGCAGCATTCCAAATGCGGTTTTGCATAAATTGGGAAATCATAAAGATTTGGGCTTGCACACCGAAATGTTTTCCGATGGCGTCATTGATCTAATTTTAAAAGATGTGATTAACGGTAATTATAAAGGTGTAAATGCAGGAAGGGCTTTGGCTACATTTTTAATGGGGTCTAAACGTTTGTATGATTATGTTGATGACAATCCGTTTGTTGAATTGCGGTCTTGTAATTATGTGAATGATGTTTCCATAATTAGACAAAACCCTAAAATGATTTCTATAAATTCGGCGATTCAAGTTGATTTAACTGGACAGGTTTGTGCCGATTCTATTGGAACGAGATTGTATTCTGGCGTTGGCGGACAAATGGATTTTATAAGAGGCGCCAGTTTAAGCGAAGGCGGAAAAGCCATTATCGCCATCCCTTCAATAACAGATAAAGGAATTAGCAGAATTGTGCCATTTTTGAATAAAGGTGCTGGAGTTGTCACAACCAGATCACATGTTCAATACATTATTACGGAATATGGCGTTGCCAATTTATATGGAAAAACCATTAAACAAAGGACAAATGAGTTGGTAAAAATAGCGCACCCCGATCATAGAGAGGCCATTGATAAAGAGTTTTTTGAAGCAACCAGAATGTAGAAAATAACCCAAAGATAAAAAAACTGGAATTTCACTTGTTGAAATCCCAGTTTTTTTATTCTAATTATTGCCATAAATCACGTTAAAAATCAAAATACCAATTAAACACATCGGTTTTTAATCCGAAGGAAATCCAAGTGGAATTTAATGCCGAAAAACCTTTGGCAGGCGCAATCGGATCAAATTTTCTATAGGTCAAACCACCAAACAATTTTAAATTGGTGGCAGGATTCACCAAATAACCCAACTGCAAATCGCCTATAAAAACATTGGCTGTATTTCCCTGTCCTATCTTATTTCCATAATCTGAAACTCTGTTGTCATTGTCGGCAAAAACATCCCCACCATAACTTTTGGTATCGGTTCCGTCAGCGAAATCAAAGCCTTTTTTCCCTACCACTATTTTTGTGTTTACAAACCAGCGGTTTTTGGTGTAATTCATAATTCCGACAGCTTCCCTAAAATTGGCTCCCCATAAATGCGCCAGCGGCTGATTGTTATGCCCAAAATTATAATTTAATTCGTCGTGAGAATACGTATAAGGACGCACCGCATTAAATTCTGCCTGCAAAAATAAATTTTCCACATTAAATGCATTGTAGTATTTTGCGCCAAATTGCACCCCAAATTTATTGGCCCACCAGCCGTTACTGCTGGTCATTTCACCCACCCTAAAATCGTCTAAGAGCAATTGGGAATAAAGCGCAATTGCTTTCAATTTATATTTTAAACTGAGTCCGAGTGTGGTATTTCCGGCCCTTGAACCTGTTGCAAACTCTACCGCCGAATAAAAAATTAGCGGATTTATATAATTAACGTCAAATCCCCTGTCGTTTGCATCATCCCAAATAACCGCTTCAAACAATCCGATATTGAATTTTTTTGTAACGTTCCAATCCAAATAATGCATGGCCATATATTTTTGTTTGTAAGCGCCATCAACTGTCAATTCTGGCCTTACATCCTGCATCCACATAAAAAAATTGGTGTATTTAATTTTCCAGAAATTGGTAGAGATTTTAAAATAGGGATAAGGTGATGCCACATCCGATAAAAATAGGGAGCGATAGCCATCGCCTATAAAGTTTTTGCCGCGACCGAACTGAAAATTAAAATGACTGCTTGGCGTATAGGAAATATAGGCTTCAGCAACAGGATAATCATAGGCATCTTCATTAAATCCTTTGGCAATTCCTCGTCCGGGAATGATGGCCGGATTTCCTCCAGCAGGTTTTATGGATTCGGAATATTCATTTACATAAGTTGCGAATCGCCCCTGACTTTCATAAAAACTCGTTGAAAAATTCAAGGTTTTACCAATGCCTCCGTTTACCTGAATGGCGCGTGTATTGTTATACGTTTTAATGCCCTCACTGTCCTTTCCAAGTTGTAAATCGACCACAGGATCTATGGTAAACCAAAAATCTTTTCCCTGCACATAAGCCATATGTTCATTGAGCAACTTCCGTCCAAACCAAGTAGATTTTGGGGTGATTACCTTATTTTTTAAGGCGTCTAAATCCACAAATTCGCTTACTTCATTATATAAATAAGGTTTTACTGCAGTATGTGAATTGGAAGCATTATTTAAATAGGCATCGTACGCATTGTAAGTTGCATGGGCGAATGGAATATTTAATTCGCTTTTGTGTTCAGGAAATAAAGTGGTTTTGGGTTCAATTGGCATTAATTCTTCCTGTTTCTTAGGAAGCACTTCTGCAACAATTTCCTCTGGTGCAATTACTTCTTCAACATTGTTGTCTTCCAAAGGAATTTTTAAAGGAAAAACAAACTGCATTTCAACAGAATGGTTGTTGTATTTTGCTGGCGTTATTTTTGGAAATGTTTCAAAAACACGTTCAATTTCTTCTTTTAATTCTTTGTAGGGAGAATTTACATAAATGACTTTAAAATTTCCCGAAGCATCCACTAAAAAAATAATATTGGTGCTTGCTTTAAATTTATCCGCTTTTAAATTTTCAGGAACTTTAAATTCAGAAATCATCCCGTTTTTAACCTGATTTTTGAAGCAATTCGCCAATTTAGAAATGGAAACCGCATCACATTCCTTAAATACAGGATATTTTTCTATTTGAGAAAATACTGAAATGGATGAAAAAAGCAGCAGAAAACTTAAAAATATTTTGTTCATTGTAAATTATTTCGAGATTTTTAGCACTTTATTATTTTTTAATTGATACTTCTCGCCACTTTCTGCACAAATTGCGAATCCATTTTTATCAAAGTTTAGACGATGGCCATATTCGCTGATCCAACCAATTTGCTTTGAAGGATTCCCAACAACCAATGCATAAGGCAATACAGGTTTGGTAACCACGGATCCAGCACCAATTAAAGCATATTCCCCAATTTCGTTACCGCAAATAATGGTGGCATTTGCACCGATGCTTGCGCCTTTCTTTACTAAGGTTTCCAGATATTCATCTTTGCGAATGATGGCACTTCTCGGATTTATGACATTGGTAAAAACCATGCTCGGCCCTAAAAAGACATCATCCTCGCAAATAACACCCGAATAAATAGAAACATTATTTTGTACTTTTACATTTTTCCCTAAAACCACGCTAGGTGAAACAACCACATTTTGGCCGATGTTGCAGTTTTCGCCAATTTTTGAATTGGGCATAATATGGCTAAAATGCCATATTTTTGTGCCTTTTCCAATGTCGCAGCCTTCATCTATGACAGCGGTTTCATGTGCGAAATAATTTTTATTCATGAAATAAAGCTTGGTTATTGGTTATTTAAACCGTTTTTTACAAATAAAGTTGCCACAGATTAAAATTTTATATTTCTGTTGGGTGCCAAGTTGTTTTAACTTCTTGTGTTTTCTCAATTATATAAGGTGACTCACACAGTTCATTTGACCAATCATGCTTTTTGTAAAAAATTGTTCTTTTTACATTATGGCTTGCCAACTCACTTATTGATTTCATTAATTTTTCATCTGTTCCGCAGTAAATAATTGAATTTACATCCATATGTGATGCCATTTGACCTGCCAATTCCGCTTTTTTCCCTGTTAAAATATTTACCACACCGCTAGGTACATCAGAAGAATTTAACACCTCCGCAAAAGAAATTGCGGTTAAAGGTTTGGTTTCTGAAGCCAAAATAATCACGGTATTTCCTCCAACAATTGCGGGAGCCATTACCGAAATTAATCCCAATAAAGGTTGATTTTCAGGGGCAATAATTGCAACTACCCCAACAGGTTCAACACCCGAAAAATTGAAATGAGAACTGGCAACCGGATTTACCGCACTAAAAAACTGTTGGTATTTATCGCTCCAGCCAGCATAATAGACCAATCTGTCAATCGCTTCGAGCACTTCGGTTTTAGCATTTGCAGCGGTTTCTCCTTGGGCAATTAATTCTGAAATAAATTGCTCTTTTCTTCCCTCAAGCATTTCTGCAATCCTATATAAAATTTGACCTTTGTTTAGTGCTGAGGTACTTGCCCAAGAACTTTGGACATTGCGGGCAATTACAACGGCATTTCTAAAATCTTTTCGTGAAGCTAAACACATATTTGCCATTAAATTTCCTTTGCTGTCATTGATTGTAAAATATCTTCCGGATTCTGTTCTGGGAAATTTACCGCCTATATATAATTTATACGTTTTTTGAATATCTAATCTACTCATAATCTTTCCTTAAAATTAATTAATCAAATTTCACATAAGGTTTTAAACCATGTAAACCGCCTTCTCTTCCAAATCCGCTTTCTTTGGTTCCTCCAAAAGGCGATGTTGCATCAAATTTATTGAAAGTATTGCCCCAAATAACCCCGGCATTTAGTTTTTGGGTTAAATGGAACATTTTAGCGCCGTTTTGGGTCCAAACTCCTGCCGATAATCCATAAGGTGTGTTGTTTGCTTTTTCAACAACCTCGCTAATGGTTCTAAAAGTTTGAATTGTTAAAACAGGTCCAAAAATTTCCTCCTGCACAATTCTATGCGATTGTGACACATTTAAAAACAAAGTTGGCGCACACCAATTTCCCTTTTTAGGCAAGTTACAATCTGGTTGATAAATTTCCCCGCCTTCATTTAATCCAATTTTAATATAATTTTCAATGGTTTGTAATTGTTTTTTAGAATTTATGGCGCCAATATCTGTGTTTTTATCCAATGGATCTCCAATAATTAAGGTATCCATTCTATTCTTAAGTTTGTCAATAACAATATCAGCCACCGATTCCTGCACAAATAAACGCGAACCTGCGCAACAAACATGGCCTTGGTTAAAAAATATGGCATTAATTATTCCTTCCACCGCTTGATCAATTGCAGCATCTTCAAAAATGATATTGGCTCCTTTCCCTCCCAATTCTAAGGTTAATTTTTTATGGGTTCCCGCAGTTACTTTTTGAATATATTTACCGACTTTTGTTGAACCTGTAAAAGCGATTTTATCAACATCGGGATGATTTACAATGGCAGCTCCGGTATCTCCTGCTCCTGTGACAATATTTACGACTCCCTTTGGGATGCCGCTTTCATGAATAATTTCCGCGAGTTTTAAAGCTGTTAAAGACGTCGTCTCCGCAGGTTTTAGCACCACTGTATTTCCGGTTGCCAATGCCGGCGCAAGTTTCCATGCGGCCATTAAAAGCGGAAAATTCCAAGGAATAATTTGTCCGACCACTCCAATTGGTTTAGGACTTCTATTGGGAAAAGCATAAGCCAGTTTATCTGCCCAACCCGCATAATAAAAAAAATGATTGGCTGCCAAAGGAATATCAATATCTCTTGATTCCCTAATAGGTTTACCGCCATCCAAACTTTCAATTACGGCAAATTCCCTTGCGCGTTCCTGAATTAGGCGTGCAATTCTAAAAATATATTTACTGCGTTCTTTTCCGGTTAATTTAGACCAACTTTCAAAGGCTTTTTTGGCCGCCTGAACAGCAGCATCAACATCCTCAAAAGTTGCTTCCGCAACACTTGCAATTTTTTCGTTGGTTGAGGGGTTAAGGGTGTCAAAATACTTTCCTTTAATCGGTTTTGAAAATTTTCCGTCAATATACAAATCGTACTTCTTTTTTATTTGAATATGATCTGTGCTTTCAGGTGCTTCATTGTATGTCCAGGATGCTTTAAACATGCTATTGTCCTTGTTTTTTTGCATAATTAATCTTTTGAAAAATAATTGATGGATTGATAAATACCCGTTTCCGATTTAACCAATTGCATTAAAATATCATTTGTTAAGCTACTGGCCCCAAATCGAAAATACTTTTTAGTCATCCACTTTTCTCCTAAAACTTCATTGAGCATTACCAGATATTGCAATGCAATTTTAGAAGTTGAAATTCCTCCAGCAGGTTTCATGCCAATCATTTTCCCCGTTTTTAAATAGTAATCTTTTATGGCATTTAGCATTACATAAGTTACCGGCATAGTTGCCGCAGGTTGAATTTTACCCGTTGATGTTTTAATGAAATCTGCCCCGGCATAGATAGCAATTTCACTTGCTTTTCTAACGTTATCAAGCGTGTCAAGTTCCCCAGTTTCTAAAATTACTTTTAAATGTGCTTTTCCGCAGGCTTCTTTTACAGCGGCAATTTCATCAAAAACATACTGATAATTTCCTGCAAGAAATTCACCCCTTGAAATAACCATATCAATTTCATCAGCTCCTTGGTCCACAGCAAATTTTGTGTCGAGCAATTTTACTTCCAAACTCGATTGTCCGCTTGGAAAAGCGGTAGCTACTGATGCCACCTGGATATCACTTCCATGCAAAGCCTTTTTAGCTTCCTTAACAAAAGCGGGATACACGCAAATTGCGGCAACTGTAGGAATATTTTTCAAAGTATCATGAGGGTGCATTCCTTTATAACAAAGTTGTTGCACTTTTCTGGCGGTGTCTTTACCTTCAAGCGTTGTTAAGTCAATCATGCTTAAAGCAAGTTTCAGTCCTTCAACTTTTGAAGATGCTTTAATGCTGCGTGAGCAAAATCGTGCAATTCGCTCATTTACTCCCGTGGTGTCATAGACAGGCAAGTTATTTAAATTTGGAATCATTTATCTTAATATATTTTACGAAAATACTAATTTACTTAATAACTCTACCCTAATAATAACCATTACTTACAAAAAATCCCGCAATTGCGGGATTTTTTGTAATCTAAATAATTTTATTCAACCTTAAAAACAATTGGCAATCCATATTTTACGCCAACAGGTTTGCCGCGTTGCCTTCCAGGAGTCATTTTTGGCAATAAATTAATGACTCTTATCGCCTCATCTTGTAATTTTTTATGTGGAGCCCTTGCGTTAATATCTGTAATATTCCCGTTTTTATCAATTCTAAAGATCACGAAAATTTTTTGGATACTTCCCGGCGCCAAGCCTAAATCGGAGGCCAGCTCCGTATTGAATTTTTCAGCAACAAACTTCGCGATTTTATCTGAAAAACAAGCTCTCAGCTCAGCATTATTTCCTTTGCATCCAGGATAAATAGGTACATTTTCAATCACCACAAACGCAACATCTTCCACAATTTCTTCTTCTTCTTCCACAACCTTCGCAAATTCTTTCGCATCAGTAACTTTAACGGCATCAAATTGATCGGTTTCGGTAGATTCAATCACCGTTTCTTTAATATCTACATCATCCTCCACTTTTAATATTTTTTCGGGAAGTGTTACTTTGGTTTCTGGTTGTGCTTCCACCTCTATGGGCTTAACTTCAATCTGTTTGTCAATATCTTCTATATTTAACAACTCCCCGCTCATTTCCTTAACCTGTCTGGGAAATGATTTCATTGTTAAAAATTCATAAACGATGAATAGTGATAACACTAAGCCTAATTGAATCAAAATTCTGCTGTAATTTTCGAGTATTGCGCTGGGATATTTTTTGACTTGCATGGAAACCTAATTAAGGGTGAAAAAAACAATTGTATAAAACTGTTTAAAACAGGGCAATTTATAATGCAAGAATTAATACACAATAAATTATTAGGCAGCAATATCTTGCAAGGTATTTATCACTTTAAAGTTACAAATTTTTTAACTTACCCACAATGTTTTTCGGTTAAAAAGACAGTTGCAATTAGCAGTTAAACTTATTGATAAATAACAACGGGAAATCTCAGTTTTCGGAAAAAATGAAGGATTTGGCTAAAAACTAAATTTTCCATCTTTCAAACTTTGTTTACTTTTGCATTATGATAATCACCGATACACATACACATTTATACAGTGAACAGTTTGATGAAGACAGAAATGACATGATTCAGCGCGCCATAAATGCCGGTGTTTCTCGCTTTTTTGTTCCCGCCATTGATTCTACCTATTTTAATGCCATGTTAGCTTTGGAGCAATCTTTTCCCAAAAATATTTTTTTAATGATGGGTTTGCATCCCACACACGTAAAAGAAAATTTTGAGGAAGAATTGGCTTTTGTAAAACATTGGCTAAATAAACGAAAATTTTATGCCGTTGGCGAAATTGGCATCGATTTGTATTGGGATAAAACTTTATTAAAGCAGCAACAAATTGCTTTTAAAACCCAAATTTCTTGGGCCAAAGAAAAAAATATTCCTATCGTAATTCATTGCCGGGATGCTTTTGATGAAATTTTCGAGATTTTGGAAGAAGAAAAAGACGATCAACTTTTTGGTGTTTTTCATTGTTTTACCGGAAATTTAGAACAGGCAAAAAAAGCCATTTCCTACAATATGAAACTGGGAATTGGCGGCGTGGTCACCTTTAAAAACGGAAAAATAGACCAATTTTTGCATGAAATCCCTTTAGAACATCTAGTTTTGGAAACGGATGCGCCTTATTTGGCGCCAACGCCTTTCCGCGGAAAAAGAAACGAAAGCAGTTATATTACAAAAGTATTGGATAAATTGGCTGAAATTTATACAATAAGTCCGCAAGAGATTGCTGAAATAACCACACAAAACTCAAAAAACGTATTTGGAATCTAACCATACCGCATATTACAAAACACCCATTGGAACCGCAAAAATTGTGGGTGATAAAAACGGCATCAGTGCTGTTACCGTAATTGATGATGCCAAAGAAACTTCAACAGAAATTCCTGAAACTTTGCTGGATTGCGTGCAACAATTAGATGACTATTTTAATGGCACAAGAAAGCAATTCAATTTAAAGCTAAATCCACAAGGAACCGATTTTCAAAAACGTGTTTGGAATGAATTATTGTTGGTTCCATATGGAAAAACAAGAACATACCTAGAACAATCAAAAAAATTGGGCGATGTTAAAGCCATTAGGGCCGTAGCTTCCGCCAATGGGAAAAACCCAATATGGATTATTATTCCTTGCCATAGAATAATTGGAAGTAACGGATCGTTAACGGGTTATGCCGGAGGTATTTGGCGTAAAAAATGGTTATTGGAACATGAAAACCCTTCAGCACAACAGTCACTATTTTAAAAATTAAGCAATTTCTTTTAATTATTGATGCTATATTTGTTTTAAATCTAAAACAAATACTGTGAAAAAAATCATCTTATCATCACTATTCTTTATTGTCAGCATCTCGCTATTTGCCCAAGAAAATGAACCACGACAAAGTGAATTGAAAATCAATATGTCCAATTTAATAGGCTTCAAATGGTTTGATGTTAGCTACGAACGCATCTTAAACGAAGAATCTTCCATTGGTGTTGGAACACTTTTTAGTTTAGACAATAAAAGTGAAGGTTTGGATGAATACAGAACTTTTTCCATCACACCATATTATCGTCAGTTTTTTTCCAGCAAATATGCACAGGGATTTTTTGTGGAAGCTTTTACAATGCTTCATTCCGGAAAAGACTATACCTACAATTATATTTATGAAGATTTTCCGCCATACAACTCCTATGAAATTGCTACGGAAGATAAATATACGGATTTGGCCGTAGGTATTTCAGTAGGAGGAAAATGGGTTACCAAAAGAGGTTTTGTTGCTGAAGTTTACGCAGGAATTGGCCGTGATTTGTTGAATCAAAGTGATATGGAAGTTGTTGGACGCGGAGGTGTTTCTATCGGCTACCGGTTTCAGTAATCTTCAGTATAAAAAATAAAAAAAACTCCATACTAAAATAAATATGGAGTTTTTTTATATTTATAATTTCTTCGCCTTACATTTTCATCAGCCATTTTTTAATGTCAACTTCTTCTTTAATGATGTCGCGAAGTTCAGAAATTTTCACGCGTTTTTGCGCCATGGTGTCTCTGTATCGAATGGTCACCGTGTCATCAGTTAAAGTTTCGTGATCAACAGTGATGCAAAATGGTGTTCCCACTGCATCCTGCCTTCTGTATCTTCTTCCAACGGCGTCTTTTTCATCATAATCCACGTTAAAATCCCATTTTAAATCCTCCATAATTTTACGTGCAATCTCAGGCAAACCATCTTTTTTTACCAATGGCAAAATAGCCGCTTTTGTTGGCGCTAAAACTGCCGGCAGTCTTAAAACAGTTCGCGTGGTGCCGTTTTCCAATGCTTCTTCCTGCAAAGAATTTGAGAATACTGCCAAAAACATTCTGTCCAATCCAATAGAAGTTTCCACCACATAGGGAATGTAGTGTTCATTTAATTCAGGATCAAAATACTGTAATTTCTTGCCCGAAAATTTTTCATGGCTGGCTAAATCAAAATCTGTACGCGAATGAATTCCTTCCAACTCTTTAAACCCAAAAGGGAATTTGAATTCTATGTCTGCAGCGGCATCAGCATAATGCGCTAATTTGTCGTGGTCGTGAAAACGGTAATTTTCCTTGCCCAATCCCAAAGATAAATGCCATTTTAAACGGGCTTGTTTCCACTCTTCATACCATTCTTTCTGAGTTCCGGGGCGCACAAAAAATTGCATTTCCATTTGTTCAAATTCTCGCATTCGGAAAATAAACTGGCGTGCCACTATTTCATTTCTGAAGGCTTTTCCCGTTTGTGCAATTCCGAAAGGAATTTTCATTCTGCCCGATTTTTGCACATTTGAAAAATTCACGAAAATTCCCTGGGCGGTTTCCGGACGTAAATATAAATCCATTGAAGCATCTGCAGAAGCGCCTATTTTAGTCCCAAACATTAAGTTGAACTGCTTCACTTCTGTCCAGTTTCTAGAGCCGGTTAATGGGCAAGCGATTTCCAATTCTTCAATAAGGGCTTTTACATCAGCCAAATTTTCTTCAGCCAAAGATTTCCCCATACGTTTTAAAATGGATTCACCTTTTTCTTTATAGCCTAAAACTCTTGTATTTGTTGCCAAAAATTGGTCTTTATCAAAAGTGTCCCCAAAACGTTTTGCGGCTTTTTCAACCTCTTTTTCAATTTTATCGTCCAATTTAGCCACATAATCTTCGATTAAAACGTCGGCCCTGTATCTTTTTTTGGAATCTTTATTGTCGATTAAAGGATCGTTAAAAGCATCGACATGGCCAGAAGCTTTCCAAGTGGTTGGGTGCATAAAAATTGCGGCATCCAAACCAACAATGTTTTCATGCATCTGCACCATCGCTTTCCACCAATATTCCCTGATATTTTTCTTTAGTTCTACACCGTTTTGAGCATAATCATAAACTGCGCTCAAACCATCATAAATTTCACTGGATTGAAATACAAAACCGTATTCCTTTGCGTGCGAAACTACTTTTTTAAATTGATCATCTTGATTTGCCATGCTGCAAAAATAGTAAAGCTTTTAACACTAAAAAATAAAAAAGTGGAAATAGCCTAAACTATTTCCACCCAACAAATATTAAATAATATTAATTTGGTTTGCTTTTTTACTTCAACGCAATTTTAGTTGCCCCAACAAATTTATTGTCGATATAAATATTCACTGTGTAAATTCCAGTTTTCATGATATCCCTATTTACTTCAACCAAAGAAATTAAGTCTATGGCTTCATTTAAATAATTTACCATTGAAAGATCACTATAACTTACCACAGTGCTGTCCATGAGCTTAAATTCGCCTTTTGGTGCCACAGTTGTTCCTTTGGAGTCCACTATTTGGATATAAACCTGATGATCTCCTTGTTCTGCAATTTCATTTTTAACAATGGTAAGGTTAATTCTAAGGGCATCTGTATTATTTGATCTTGAAGTTTCCACCAATTTCCCATTATTCCGTTCTTTCATCGCAATAACTTTTGCAGTGCTGACCTTTAGTTCAGACCCAATGGCAACTTTTTGGGCTAAGGTTAAATTTTGTGTCGTTAACGTGTCATTTTTAGCCAATTGCCTTGTGATTTTAACATTGGCACTGTCTAAATTGCTTGTCAACAATTGATTTTGATTGGTTAAAGACTCATTCAACAAAAATAATTTCTTGTTAGATGCCTCCAATTTAGAAATCTCACCTTTGTAACGACGAAGCATGCTGTAATTTGCGGCCGATAAATTTTTTACAGAATCCCTTAAGGCAATGATTCTGTCTCTTTCAATAATCAATTCATTAGACATTGATGTTTTCTGGGCAATAGCATCTTCATATTTAACAATCATGCTGTCTAAATTTTGCTCTATTTCATGTTTTTCGCCTTCAATAGCATCAGTTAACTTTTTATGTTCAGTATTGGTATAAAAAGTATATGCCAAAGCACCCAACAATAAAACAGCTAACACTATGATTATCAGTTTGTTATTTGATTTTTTATTTTCTTCCATTTTTTAAATATTTAATTATTGTAATCAAACGTAAAATTACGAAATAAATTATGCGTAAATCTCTTTTTTTGAATGCATTAGTATTCTATATGTCATATAATACTTGGAAAACAATTGATTTATGATACTTTTTAGCATACCTTAAAATTATTTAAATTAAATAATGTACTTTTAAAAAAAGAACTGCCATGAAAATTTTAAAAGATATTTTTGCTGTTTTTTTTCCAGAAATATGTTTATGCTGCAATGATTATTTGGCAACCAACGAATCAATTATTTGTTTAAACTGCCGGCATGACTTGCCGCTGACCAATTTCAGCTTCGAAGAAAACAATTTAATTGAAAAATCTTTTTACGGAAGGATTCCTCTCGAAACCGCCACTTCTTTGTTTTACTTCTTTAAAAAAGGAAATGTACAGCGTTTAATCCATGAACTTAAATATAAAAAACAACAGCAAGTTGGAACTTTTATTGGAGATTGGCTCGGCGATCAGCTTATTGAAAGCGGACGGTTTACAACTATAGATTGTATCATACCCGTGCCGCTTCATAAAAAAAAACTTAAAAAACGCGGTTACAATCAAGTGACTACTTTTGGCGAAAGTTTGGCAAAAAAACTGGATATTCCTTTTTATTCGACTATTTTGATCAGGGTCTCTTCAACAAAAACACAAACAAAGAAATTACGTTTAGACCGATGGAAGAATGTGCACGAATTATTTAGGACACAAAATAATTTCACCCTTGAAAACAAACATGTTTTGTTAATAGACGACGTGATTACAACGGGAGCCACTCTTGAAGCTTGTTATGAGGCGCTTAATAAGACAAAAAATTTAAAAATAAGCGTGGCCTGTATGGCTTACACAAAATAATAAAGTTAATATTAAACGACTGTTTATTTTAATGCGTTATTTTAATAAAATAATTGTTATTTTGTATTTTTAATAAAATAAGTATGAGGAATTCTCTAATTAAGGTTTTATTACTTTTAATGATCGTAAGCGTATTTTTTGATTGCGCCAGAAGAGGCACCCCAACAGGCGGTCCAAAAGACACCATTCCACCAGTTTTAGTTAAAGCAATTCCTGAGATTGAATCGGTTAATTTTAAGGGAGACAAAATAAAAATATATTTTGATGAATATATTAAAATGAAAGACGCCAATAAGAATTTGGTGATTTCCCCACCCCAAAAAACAGATCCAATTATCACCCCAGTTGGTACGGCCAGCAAATTTATCAGCATAAAAATTCTCGACACTTTAGATGCAAATACCACCTATTCATTTAATTTCGGAAACAGTATTGTTGACAATAACGAAGAAAATAAGTTGGGAAACTTTAAATATGTATTTTCAACAGGAACTTTTATCGACTCTTTATCTGTAAAAGGTGAAGTTACTGACCCAATGGTAAAAAAAATGGTTAAAGGCATTGATGTGATGCTTTATGAATACAACGCTTCCTTTACCGATTCTACCATATACAAACAAAAACCAAGATATATTGCCAATACGCTTGACAGCACTTTGTTTGAAATAACCAATTTACGGGCTGGAAAATATTTGCTTATTGCGCTAAAAGACGCCAATAATAACAAGATGTACAATCCGGAAATTGATAAAATTGGATTTGTAAAGGATACGCTTGTATTGCCAACCGATAAAGAATATAATTTTACAATCTTTAAAGAAATTCCTAAATTAAAGGTATTTAGACCAAAAGAAGTGAGCAAAGGCCATCTTATTTTTGGATTTGAAGGCGATGCTTCAGCCATAAATATTGAAATGTTATCTCAAAAACCAGATAATTTTAAATCTCAAATCGTTTTTGAAAAAGAAAAAGACACCGCAAATTATTGGTACACGCCTTTTGAAGCGGATTCTTTAAATTTTTTAGTCTCAAAAAATGATTATACCGAAAAGTTTACTTTAAGGCCAAGAAGCACAAAAATTGATTCCCTTAAAATTACCCAAAATGCATCCGGAACCTTACCTTTAATCGATACTTTCTCAATTGTTACAAATACGCCCATTGTGAATTTTGACCGGTCAAAAATTAAAATCACCGAAAAAGATTCGACGGTGGTTGATTTTAAGGAAACACTTTCTAAATCTAAAACTAAATTATACCTGGATTTTGAAAAAAAATACAATACGGATTATAATTTTGAGTTATCGCCCAATACAATTACAGATATTTTTGGCATGTCAAATGATTCATTGTCATTTAAATTAAAAACCAAATCGCCTGAAGATTATGGCATCATTAACATTGATTTGGTCAGCACAAAAAATACGGCTTTTATTGTTGAATTGTTAAATGAAAAAGACGCTTTGATACGATTGGTGAAAATAGACAAACCCCAAAAAGTGATCTTTAACTTGTTATCTCCAGGAAATTATGGGGTAAGGGTTACCATAGATGAAAATAAAAATGGCATTTGGGATACGGGAAGTTTTTTAAATAAACGGCAACCGGAAATTGTGAAATATTTCGACAAAAAAATTGAATTAAGGGCAAACTGGGACATCAATGAAACATTTAACCTAGATTAAATTTATTAACTCTTGCGATTACTGAAGTTTTTATTACATTTGAAATAAGTAAATTCTATGTTTTTGAATAAATTTATAAAAATAACAGCCTCATTACTTTTTTTGATTCTCTCTTTAAACTTAAATGCCCAAAGTGAAAAGAGTCATGAAATTGGTTTTATTTCGGGATCTGCATCATTTACGACAGACTACGGACAAAGAAATAACTTCAAGGCAAATGTTGGCGGAAATGTAGGCATGGGTATTGGCGTTATTTACTACTTAAATTTTACAGATTATCGTTACCGATGGAACTTGCGTACCAGTTATTTTGCCGAACATTTTCGGGTTCGGGCAGAAGCATCTTATATGTCTGCCAAATTGGAACACTTTGGAAAATATGTAGATCCTTCCAAAACTTCTCATGAAGCCGATCAATTACGTGCGCATACCGGAAAAACATATTTGGTGAATTTAGGTGCCCAAATGGAGTTTCATTGGGTTGACATTGTAGATTTTGGTTCCAGAAGAATTCCCGATTTACATTGGTCTCCTTATATAAGTGCCGGTGCTTTTGTTGATTATTACAATCCTTCAATTAAGTCGACAATGGGCGATTGGAGAGATCCGGGCGTTTTATATCCAAAATGGGATAATAGCAACCTACTTCCAGGTGAACCTAAAGCCTCTAAAGACGACGCAGGCGTAACCATGTCGGCAACTTTTGGCGTGGGTACGCGTTATAAATTGGGCGAATATTCAGATTTATTGATAGAATCTCGCTGGCAATATTTCTTTTCTAATTATGTGGATGGCTTGCACGCCAAAGATGATCCAGCCAATAAATTTAATGATTGGCTGCTATGGGTTCATATTGGTTATGTTTATTACCTAAACTAAACTTAACGCCTGGTCTAAATCGGCCAACAAATCCTCAATATCTTCAATTCCTACGCTTAAACGTATCAATGAATCCACAACGCCTGTTTTTTCGCGCTCGGCTTTTGGGATGGATGCATGGGTCATACTTGCGGGATGGCCGGACAAGGATTCCACGCCTCCCAATGATTCTGCGAGCGTGAATATTTTTAAATTCTCCAGTATTTTAAAAGCATCTTTAATGTTGTTTCCTTTGGTGACAAAAGAAACCATGCCACCAAAATCCCTCATTTGCTTTTTGGCGATGTTGTGGTTTGGATGATTTTCAAATCCTGGCCAATATACTTTTTCAATTTTTGGGTGTTTTGCCAAATATTCAGCCACGGCTTTACCATTTTCACAATGGCGTTGCATACGCACATGCAATGTTTTTATGCCTCTTAATACTAAGAAACTGTCCATCGGTCCGCAAACGGCACCACATGAATTTTGAATAAAATACAGTTTGTCTGCCAGCGTTTTATCATTTACAATTAAAGCGCCCATCACCACATCAGAATGTCCGCCCAAATATTTTGTGGCGGAATGCATCACAATGTCTGCACCCAAATCCAATGGATTTTGCAAATAAGGTGTTGCAAAAGTATTGTCCACCGCCAATAAAATTTTATGTTTTTGGGCGACAGTTGAAACCGCTTCAATATCAATAATATTCATCATTGGATTGGTGGGCGTTTCAACCCAAATCAATTTTGTTTTTTCAGAAATATAGCGCTCAATATTAGCTGCATTTTCCATTCCTATAAAGTGAAACTTGATGCCGTAATTCTCAAATATTTTTGTGAATATCCTGTAGGAACCACCATACAAATCGTTGGTGGAAACAACCTCATCTCCTGGACTCAATAGCTTCATCACACAATCAATGGCAGCCAAACCCGAACCAAATGCGAGTCCGAATTTTCCGTTTTCGATACTGGCAAAAGCATTTTCAACCGCAGTCCGCGTTGGATTTGCGGTTCTTGAATATTCGTAACCTTTATGAACGCCCGGTGAGGTTTGCGCGTAAGTTGAAGTTTGATATATCGGTGGCATTACCGCGCCTGTTGATGGGTCGTGCGCTTGATTTCCGTGGATGGTTTTAGTATTAAATTTCATAGATAAAAGATTATTTGTTTATTTCTGCAAGCTCCAAAAAATTAGTTAGTTAAGCTTGCCTTGTATGACACTTTCGCGTGCTTATTTCCTATTGCAAAAGTATCATATTAAAGTCCAACTTCATCAAAATTGTATATATTCTTTGATTTTGGTTTGATTCATCTATTAAAAAATTTAAACAAATTTCATCAATTGAAGGATGATTCCAAGGTGAATTCCTTCATGATAGGTATTGAACATGATGCCGTCTTCAACAGAATTCAACGTAATATTTACACTTGTTTTATATTCACTGTAATTTTTGAAAATTCCCTTGTGGTAATCTGCTTCTAACTGCAAAGGCAATTGTAAAAACTCTTGTTTAATCGCTTCAAACTCATCTTTTGAAATAATGTAATTTGGCGCGGTTCCTTTTTGAAAATTAGCAATCATTTCTTCTGAAACCAAGCAATTCAACCCCGATAATTTATAACACAAAAGTTGTTGGGTCACTGCCATATGGGCAATATTCCAGACAATGTTATTTTTAAATCCCTGAGGAATTTTATTCAATTGTTCCATAGACAGGTGTTCGGTTATTTTTAAAAGAAGCTGTCTTGTTTTGATAAGCATATCAAAGTGTTTTTGCATTATTCTTGATTTTTTGTTAATAGTTTTCAAATTTAAAATAAAAACGCATTAATTTTACAGATTAGCTTCTTTAAAAAATGAAAAAAATATATTACCTAAAAACCTGCGATACCTGCAGAAGAATTTTAAAAGAAATGGACACTTCCGAATTTATTTTGCAGGAAATTAAAACAGAACCGATTACCGCAAAACAATTAGATGAATTGTTTGCGCTTACAAATAATTATGAAATTTTATTTAGCCGAAGTGCAAAAAAATATAGGGAAATGGACTTAAAAAGTCAGCAGTTAACAGAAAAAGATTACCGACAATTGATTTTGGACGCATACACTTTTTTAAAGCGTCCCATTATTGTTAACGGCGATGAAGTTTATGTGGGAAATACCAAAAAAAGAGCGGATATTTTTAAATAGAATTCAATAATTTAGAAAGCTTTATGCATTAATAATATAAAGGTCATCATTTTTTCTTTATGTAACATTTGTCATACAATATATTTCTTAATAAACGTATATTCATCCCTTATTAAACAATCAGAATAATTATGAAAAAAAATTTATTATTATTGGTTGCCATTGTTATGGCGACAAGCGCAAGTGCGCAATTTTATGTGTCTGCCTCCGGCGGTGCTCAAATTGGCAGTGCA
>DAIQBF010000001.1:6340-11935 GCA_036781305.1 Lutibacter sp. | reverse complement strand
GGTATTTTAATGGGAACATCATTAAACGATACTCAAACTGAAGCCAAAAACCATTATGGCAGTTATGGTGAAGGGTTAAACGCTCAATTAAAGGCAGGTTATTATTTCAATCAGATGTTTGGCGTAGAATTGGGTGTAGGTTATTTACATGGCTCAGACCAAACTATTGACTCTTACAAAACAAACAAATCAGATGCGGGCGTAACTTCAATTGTTGAATACACCGAAGGTATTGCTCGCGGAAGGGCTTATGGTTTAAATTTAGCATTGGTTTATGATTTTAATGAAAATATCTACGGAAAAATTGGTGCCATTACTAAATTGGGCGGTAAAACAGAAGCTATATTTACTAAAACGACTCCTACACCTTTTGGACCAGTTTTGGCAGAAGGAGTTACAGACTTTCACGGTAGAATTCCACTAGGATTTACCGCTACAATTGGTTATAAATATAATTTATCGGATAATTTAAATTTATTTGCTGAATTAGAATACTTGGGAATAAATGTAACTAGAGATAATTCTGAATATCAGGATTTAACAGTTACTACTCCTGCAATTCCTGCTGGTGTAGTAGGCGCTTCTGCTGTACCATCAATGACATGGAGTTTGGGTGATGCTCCTTTAGTTCATCCAGTTTTTGGGTCTATTACCGCTCCAGAAAAAATTACTTATGTTGACAATTTAAGTACAACCAATACAGATCCTTCAAAAGAATTATCCTCTGTTGTTCCTTATTCTTCCTTTGGAATAAATTTTGGTGTCACTTATACTTTTAGTAAAAAAGCAGCTACTAAATAAACAGAATCTATTATTTTATAAAAAAAAGCCGTTTGGATATAAATCTAAACGGCCTTTTTATTTCGGTAACTTATTTAGTTGCTCGTCACCTTAATATCTGAATTTTCAATAATTTTATTGAAATCACTTTCCAATATATTCGTTTTTAATCCCAGCACCACAAAATCATTGTCACTTTTAACTTTTAACACAATTTCCCTAATCGCATTTTTATGCTGTAAAAAATATAATTGAACTTTATCTCCATGTTGATTTATGCTGAAGACTGTTTCATAATTTTTTTGTTTGATAAACCGCTCAAACTTTCTGTCTAAAGACGTTGACGCATCAGAAAAGATCATCACTTTATAATGTTTCACTTTTTTAAACAAGGCTTTATATTCCCCAACATCCTCTTTTGGAATAAATAAATTTGCAATAAATGCCGGTGTACTTATTGAAAACTCACATTCCTCTTTATTTTCTTCATAAAAAGAATTAAATGATGATTTTGATGCGCAAGAAGTTAGCATGAGTGCTGCAAGTAAGATTAAAAAACTGTTTTTCATAAAAAAGATATTTAATCTATGACGATTAACTACCCTTTTTGTAACATTTTTATGGGCATTTTAAATTGTATTCATTTGAATTGCTTTTTTGAGTATGCGCTCCATTAAAAAAATAAAATGTTCCTAAACAATTCAATGCTTATTTTCAGTTAATATGTTGTGTATTTTTAAATAAGATTCTACGCGTAAAGAAGCATTTTCCCTAATGTCCTCCCAAAATAAATTGATGTCGCCAACGTGATATCTCTTTTTTTCTAAAACCAATAACCTATATGGAAAATGAGGCAAGCTAATCCACAATAATCCATCTTTTACATACACTTGTAATGCTTGGGTATATAATTTATCGTTGGTAAATAAAAATCCTTTGTGTTCTGATCGTTCAGATTCATTGCTATTGTCCCAATCAACGGGATTGGAAACCACCGCTCCTTTAAACCATTTATCATAAGTTTTCGGATAATAATTCTTTTTGAAAGTATTCCAACTTACAAATCCGCCAATTTGCGCTGGGTTTGTCATAATTTGAATGGTTTCAAACGTATTTTTCTTAATGGCAATTCCCGGAATATAAGCGGCAACCAATTGATTTTGCAATGATTTACCGTCAAAAAATTCTTTCAAAAGCCGTATTGCATGAGTAGTTCCCTGACTATGGGATGCAATAATTATCGGCCTTCCATGATTGTACTTTTTTAAATAGGTTTTAAAAGCCTCTTTAACATCGCCGTAAGCTAAATTTAAAGCTTCTTTCCCGCCTTTTTCAAATTGGAAATAAGATCTTAAATGTGCCTGCCGGTAATAAGGAACATACAATTTCCCGGCATTTAAAAATGCAGACGCCTGAAAATAAACCGCTTTGTCAATCACCTTAACATTTTGGATGGAATCCGATACCGGAACATTCCATCTTAAATCTTTTTTTTCATTATTTAAGGTCGGATAAATATAGAAGACATCTGCTTCTAGAATATTGTTATTTGTTTGCCAGTGTTTTAAATTTTCAGGATAGGAATCCGGCAAAACAGCCCAGGATGCCACTTTGTCATAATTTGGCGATGCAGGTTGCGGCTGGGAAGAAAAAGCAGGCACCAAAGCACTTTTACAGCTGCTTAAAAGAATAAGCACCAAAAAAAACAAGGCTGTTTTAAAACTACTTAGATTCCGTTTCATTTTAAAATAATTTTATTTACCAATTGATTTTTAATAAATTACAGCCGCTTTTTCAAACCATAAGAAAATTTATTTCCAATAATCAGCCACCCAAGGTGCGGCCCGTACGTAACGATACCATTTTCCTCTACCTCCAAGAATTGCTTTATGCGGATTAATTTCCCCATGAAAAATAATTATTTTTGAACCTTCAGGAATTATTGGTTTTTTCCAAACGGCCAAGGGAAATCGAGAAATACAATCATATTTAAAACTTGGACACCACTCTTTGGGCCAATATTGTAATTTTCCTTTATTATTAATGGCATGGGTTAAGTACTCTTGTTCATTTCTATGTTCTTTTATAACCGAGTCGAAATTGGCGATAAAATCATCAAAAATATAGCCATGTTCTCCGATATTAAACCTATAAACCGAAGAATTTCCCGTTATCCTCCAGGTTCTCCAACTATGGTCTTTAATAATTCTAAATTCTCCTTCAATATCAAAGAAGCAATTTATGTTATCAACAATTACAATATCTAAATCTAGAAATAAAGCGCGTCCCTTTAATCCGTATAAATCTTCCTTCAGCGTGGTTAATTTTTTCCACATCCGCTCGGGAAGGTTTGAATTTAAATTGATTTCAGGAATTGGAAAACACTGTACTTCTTCAATAATATCAGTTTCATCATCGGTAAAACAAACCATTTTGAAATCGTAGGTTAAATTTTTCTTAACCATGGAATACAATCTGTTTACGTATTCTGCCCCATATAAAGTTCCCCACTTCATACAGAAGATGTAATTTGTGACTTCTTCTTTTTTATCCATTATTTTTCTAAAATGTGTAAATATTCAACTGTTGAAGTTGCTTTATGGTTTCTATTTTCTGTTTTATCAGCTTTAAAACGCTGATAATCGGTTGTTTTCAAACTGTAATTTCCGTAGGCTGACATCACGTTTTTCACTTCGTCTTCCGTCATCAATCCTTCATTGTTGTAACTTAAAAAAATGTATTTAAAGTTAGCGTTTTTTATCAATTCTTCGAAAGAATTTTTGACTTCGTTTTTTTTGCAATACGAAGAACGGTAATAGGTTCTCAAACCCGTTTTTCCTTGCGGCTCAAATGAATCATATTTTGCGATGGTGTTTAACAAATGATAATTTGAACCATATTGCCGCCTGTTATAAGGCGGATCCAAGTATAAAATATCGCCTTTTATTTCTTTGATCAACGCATTGCTGTCGGCATTAAAAACTTGATGTTTGTTGCTGTTTAGCGTAAATAATGCAGGTTTTAAAATCATTTCCTTTTGGGCAGATTTTTTGATTTTTTTTAAATAAGCGCCATAAACCGATGCGGTATTTGCCACTTTGTCGGCACTTTCAATTAAGGATGCCAGCAAGAAATAATATTCGTCTTCCGTGATTTCATCGGCATTTTTCCAACTTTCAATTTGCTGCCGGATGGCATCTATTTTTTTTCCATTTTCTGCGGAAAAATACAATCTTCCCTCATTCCCGTTTTCGCTGTAATTGTGAAATACAAACCCTTCCAATTCCTTTAAATTATTTAGGAAACTGAGATGTTCTTCAAACATTAACGATTGATGGTTCCCTATATAATTCCGATTCAGCACATAGCTGTAAAATTCAACATCGTTGGCAATTACCTGCTTCACAATGGGTTTAAAAGTGCGTCCAACACTTCCAGTTCCGGCAAATAAATCGCAAAACACCAAGTTCGACAAATCGCTCCCGACTGTGTTGATGATGGCGTCTTTTAAAAAAGAAGAAAGCTTGTGTTTAGAACCTATATAATTCACGATGTTAATTTACGATGTATAGATTTTTAATCCTATCCCCAACCCTTTCCCAAGGAAAGGGAGTTTATTTTGATCTAAATTCAAAATATTTAATTTATTTATTGTTAATTGAACATCAACTTTTAACCTTTATTATTCCCCCTTTGGGGGTTAGGGGGCTTTTTATTTAATTGCCCAAATAATATCGGCATAAACCATGTTGTTTTCAAAAGTAAAGCTGTGAAGCTTTGACTGGTCAAAATTAAGCAAATAAGCTGAGACTATTTCTTTGAGCCAGCCTATTTCCGCTTTTAATTTCCAATGAGCATCTTCTTCTTGATAATTTACCAAAACAATAAAAAGCCTGTTTTTGTGGTGTTTTCTTTGTTGCTGGCTCTGATTTTTATACAGCCATGCAATTAATTCACTTTTATGCAAAATTCCATAGGGAACCGATTTCCCAAAACCTTTAGGGAAAACGGTGGTTTTATGGTCAAAAGGAATGTCTTGGATATAAAAATCGGTAAATTTATCAAATGAATCAAAATGTGGTTTTACGTTTTCATGCTCGCAAAAAATAGCTTCGACACCTTTTGCCGACCAAAAGTTAAACCACCTGTTTAAGGCGTAATTCTTTAAATCATCATATTGGGCACTGTCTTTAAAGGCATATTTAATGGTTGCCAAAAGAAGCTCAAATGAATCTGTCTTGTAAATAAAATTTGTTTGTTTGTCAAATTCATCGTCCTGCTTTTTGCCCCAAAAATAGTCGAGTTTTGTTCTTTTTTTAAGTTCTTCTTCCAGCAAAAAGTAATTCATAGCGTATGATTATAAGAACAGATTACGGCACCACGCTTAAATGGCGGTTATAAAAATTTGCGCTCAATTAAACTCATTAACCGTTGTTCAAATTCTTCTTTGTTGCTCCAGTCGTAATCGGGTTTTACAAATTCCTCAATAAAATTTATGGCTTCTTTTTCAGTTTTAAATGAGTTTAACTGGGACACTACTCGGTTAAAATCCTGCTGACTTCCATCAAACAATTGATTTACAAAAGCGATGCGGTCATTTAAGCCAACTTGTATATTGTTTTTAAATAAAGTATCGTTTAGGGAACGCTTTTTATTTTTCTGTTTTTCTGCTATTTCATCTTCAATAATCGGATTTTCTTTGGTTGCTCTTTCAAACAAATTGGTTGCAATATCCGATGAAATAGCGTCTTTAAATTCATCTTCCAAAGAGATTTGAAGCGAATAGCTTTTTTTAGCCGTCTCTTCCACAATGGT
>DAIQBF010000001.1:0-6240 GCA_036781305.1 Lutibacter sp. | reverse complement strand
CTTCCAAAGAGATTTGAAGCGAATAGCTTTTTTTAGCCGTCTCTTCCACAATGGTATCGCCCTCATTGAACAATTCTTCCATTTTAGACTCCAAAAAAGCTTCCTTTTCTTCATCTTCCTCGCTACTTTCAACAACCATTTTACTTTCAAATTCAACCTCGTCAACAATCATTTTACTTTCAAATTTTATTTCTTCAACTGCTGTATTTTGAACAGTATCCATAGTTTCTTCTTCAGATTGAGATGGGTTTGGCATTTTATCGATATAATTTTCAACAAATCGCAACACCGTCAATTTTTCATAAATATCAAGTGCTTTTTTATGCAAGGCATTTATATCATCTTTATTTTTCATTTGCAAAATGCTGTTTGCCAGACTTACCAATTCGGCTTCTAATTTTTTGTGCATAAGTTGACGTGTTAAATGAGTGTTGCTGTTTAATTTTTAATAAATTTGTATCAAATCAAAAAACGATGATTTTGCAAAAACGAATGTAAAAAATATAACAATATTTTCATTGCATTTATTTTAAAAAAAATACAATAACCTTTCAAGCGTGAAATTACAAAATGTTTCTTGAAAATACAGTAAATCATATCGAACAATTTGGCTGGATTGAAGTAATTTGCGGCTCTATGTTTTCCGGCAAAACGGAAGAACTGATTCGCAGGCTTAAAAGAGCCCAATTTGCAAAACAAAAAGTGGAGATTTTTAAACCTGCCATTGACACTAGGTATGACATAGAGAAAGTAATTTCCCATGATGCCAATGAAATTCGCTCTACGCCAGTGCCTTCTTCGGCAAATATAAGACTTTTAGCCAGCGATGTTGACGTTGTTGGAATAGATGAAGCCCAATTTTTTGATGATGAAATTGTGGCCGTTTGCAACGATTTGGCAAATAGAGGCGTTCGCGTTATTGTGGCGGGTTTGGATATGGATTTTAAAGGCAATCCGTTTGGGCCAATGCCGGCGCTTATGGCAACCGCGGAATATGTCACCAAAGTACACGCCGTTTGCACAAGAACAGGAAATTTGGCGCATTACAGTCATAGAAAAGCTGCCGGCGACGAACTTGTTTTGCTGGGAGAAACCCAGGAATATGAGCCTTTAAGCCGATCGGCCTACTTTAAAGCTATGACGGAAGAAAAACTCAGAAAAGCCAAAGAAAAAAATGGGAAATAACCACGTTACTGTCCTTGAAATAGATTTAAATGCCGTTGAACACAATTTAAATCACTTTAAATCAAAACTCCTTTCCGAAACAAAGGTATTGGCCGTGGTAAAAGCATTTGGCTATGGCAGCAGCGCTGTTGAAATTGCCAAGTTTCTGGAACAAAAAGTCGCCTATTTTGCCGTCGCTTATTTAGATGAGGGCATTGCTTTGAGAAATGCTGGAATTAAAACGCCTATTTTGGTGTTGCATCCGCAGAAAATAAACCTAAAGCAAATCATAAAATTCAATTTAGAGCCTAACATTTATTCCATCACAATGCTAAAAGCTGTTATTGAAGCAGCAAAAAATTCAAAAGTTCAGCATTATCCAATTCATATTAAATTCAATACGGGTTTAAACCGGTTGGGGTTCACAAAAAAAGACATTCCTGAAATTGTATCGTTGGCTAAAAATAATAAGGAAATTCTTATCGTCTCCGTTTTTTCCCATATCGCTGCCAGTGAAGATTTAAATGAACGCGAGTTTACTTTACAACAAATTAAAAACTTTAAAGAAGTTTCGTCTCAACTTATCACCCAACTTTCCACAAAGCCTTTTAGGCATACATTAAATACTTCCGGAATTATCAATTATGCTTCCGAAGCACAATTTGATATGGTGCGTTTGGGAATTGGATTGTACGGTTTTGCGAATGATGAAAAGGAAACTGCCAAACTTAAAAATGCGATTTCCTTAAAGTCAATTATTTCACAAATTAACACCATAGAAAAAGGAGAAACCGTGGGTTATAACCGTGCATTTAAAGCTACAGAAACCGTTAAAACCGCCACCATTCCTATTGGCCATACCGACGGTATTTCACGACAATTTGGAAATGGCGTTGGCTATGTTTACATCAACAACAAAAAAGCGCCCATTGTTGGCAATGTTTGTATGGATATGATTATGGTTAATGTCACCGACATCGACTGCCAGGAAGGTGATGAAGTCATAATTTTCAAAGATCAATTGCATGTTGAAGATTTGGCAAAAAGAGCGAATACAATTTCTTATGAATTACTTACCGCCATTTCACAGCGCGTAAAACGGGTTGTAAAATAGCATCGCAATTCCATTAAAAATAATAGTTTGGGCATTCCCCCGCCGAAAAGGCGGGGTCGGGTTTTTCGCTGCAATCTTTTTTTCGGACAAAAACCTCAAAAAAGGATTTCCACTGCAACCCCTAATGCGAATTGAATACAAATAATGCCAATCGTTTCTTGGGTAAATTTAAAATCAAACAAATAAACCTAACAGGTTTTGCATAGATAAATTTGCTTGTTAATTTTCCTCGCTTTTTTAACCATTCAATAAATGCAATGAATTTTAGAATCATGCAGAAACCTAAAACGAATTAATTTTTTATTATATTAGCTACACCAATCATTAACCAAAACAGGTCATAAAATGGGAATGTTAAAAGAATTCAAAGAATTTGCAATGAAGGGAAACCTCGTTGACATTGCAGTGGGTTTTGTAATGGGTGCTGCTTTTAATAAGATTGTATCTTCATTTACCGGCGGTATTGTTTCGCCACTTGTCGGGCTAATTTTTCAATCGGACTTTAAAGATTTAAAATATGTTATGCACGACGGGGTTATCAATGAAACCGGAGAAGTTATTGGTGAAGTTGCCGTGCTTTACGGAGATTTTTTAACAAACCTTGTCGATTTTATTATTGTGGCTGCGGTTATGTTTATGGTGATTAAAGCAATTAACAGAATGAAAAAGAAGGAAGTTCCGGCTCCTGCAGCACCAAAAGGTCCTTCTCAAGAAGAATTATTGATTCAAATCAGGGATTTACTGGCAAAAAAATAGACTAGACTGTCTAATACCATTTAAACATTTAATTGGTATAAAAAATCGGTTTAACCGCAAAGCTCGCAAAGAAGGTGCAATGTTCGCAAAATTTTAAGATTTTAAACAGTCCTTTGCGTTCCTTGCGAAAAAACTTTGCGAAACTTGCGGTTAAAAAATGAGTACTTTTTAGAGAGCCTGTTTTTTTACTTGTCCTTTTTAGTTTCATAAACTTCAGCTATTGTTTTTGAATGCTCACTTTTATTTATAAGAATCAGTTCATCGCCAACCGCAACATTTCCTGTTTGCAGCACTTTAAAATAAATGCCGCTTTTGGTGGAATCCCAAAATTGTTTCAGTATTTCCTGAGTTCCAAAACGAATTCCGAGTTTGTAACAAGGCGTTCTTGGCTTGGTAACTTTCAACAACGCTTCGCCTAATTTGTAGGTGTTGCCAACCAATACTTGGGTTTCTTCCAAATTAGAAATGGTTAAATTCTCCCCCAACATGCCATAATTCCAATCTAAATTTGGGTACAATTCCTTCCAAAACGCATAGTGATTTTGAGAATACCCATAAACTGCCTTTTCAATTCCGCCATGATGTTTTCGGTCAATCACAGCATCTTTTTCAACATCTTCTATGCCCAAAAAAATAGGTTGGTTTACAGGAAACTTAAAAATACCAGTTTCAATAATTTTTCCTTTGTAGTTACATCTCATTTTCTCACCGATATTAACCGAAATTACCTTCATTTTTCTTCAAATTTTAAAAGTTCATCGGCAATTTTTCGATCGTTAGACAAGCGTGGCACTTTATTTTGTCCACCCAATTTCCCAATCGACTTCATATATTTATTGAATCCGCCTTTTTCAATCAAGGTAATTTTTAAAGGTCGCAATATTTTTCCATTGATTAAATCAAAATAATAACTGTTTTGCTGTTGTAAAGAAGCGTCCACTTTGCTAGCAAAATCATTCAAATTATCGGGTTTATTCTCAAATTCAACAAACCATTCGTGGTAAGGCAATCCGCTTTCGGGCGTAATTTGTGGCGCCACCGTAAATTCATTTATGGTTATTGTTGTGTCTGCGGTTTGGCTATTTATGGCGTTTTCCACTTCACTGCCAATCACATGTTCCCCAAATGCAGAAATAAAATGTTTGATTCTGCCGGTAACTTTAATTCGTGGCGGATTTATGGAAACAAATTCAATGGTGTCGCCAATATCGTAACCCCAAAGTCCGGCATTGGTATTTAAAATAAGCACATAGTTTATCCCAATTTTAACATCAGCCAGTGAGATTCTTTGCGGATTTTCATCAAAAAATTCTTCGGAAGGAATAAACTCATAAAACATCCCATTATCAACCAGCAACAACATTCCTTTTTCACTTTGTGAATCCTGATACGCAATAAAACCTTCGGAAGCAGGAAACAATTCAATGGTATCGACTTTTCTGCCGATCATCTCTTCAAACTTGTTGCGGTAGGGTTCAAAATTCACGCCTCCATAAACAAACAGGTTAAAGTTTGGAAAAATCTCCCCCACTTTTTTTCCGGTGCGCTCAATTAATTTTTCAAAATACATTTGTACCCATGAAGGAATTCCGCTAATCAAAGTCATATTTTCATTGATGGTCTCATCCACAATGGCTTCAATTTTAGTTTCCCAGTCTTCAATGCAATTGGTTTCCCAGCTTGGCAATCGGTTTTTGGTTAAATAGTTGGGAATATAATGTGCTGCTATTCCAGAGAGCCTTCCGGTTTTTACACCATTTTTTTCATTCAATTCGGGACTTCCTTGCAAAAAAATCATTTTTCCGTTTACGAAATCGGCATTTTTGGTTTCTGCAATATAGAGCAACAAGGCATTTCGTGCGGCACTGATGTGCATAGGCATCGATTCTTTGGTAAGCGGAATGTATTTTACGCCGGAAGTTGTACCGGAAGTTTTTGCGAAATACAGTGGTTTTCCTCTCCATAAAACATCCGATTCCCCCGCAACAACCTTTTCTATATAAGGTTTTAAGGCCTCATAATCCCGAATGGGAACCTGTTTTTTAAAATCATCATAGGACTTAATTTTGTTGAAATTATGGTCTTTGCCAAAAGTGGTGTTTTGTGCCTGGGCAATTAATTTTTTCAAAACATTTTGTTGAACATTTACAGCATCTTTACTTTGCTTATAAATTCTTGTTGCAACGCTTTTTGCAAATGGTTTTGCTAAAATTGACTTTATGCTCATTTTATTCAAAATCTATATAATTAATTGGATTCACAGGATATCCTTCATTCCATAATTCAAAATGCAGGTGTGGGCCTGTGCTATATTCGCCAGTGTCACCTGCCGAAGCAATCACTTCTCCCGATTTCACCATGTCGCCTTGCTGCTTGTGCAATGCGGTATTATGTTTGTAAACGGAAATGAAGCCCCGGCTGTGTTCCACAATAATCACATGGCCGGTCTCAGCAGTCCATTCGGCAAAAATTACGGTTCCGTCAGCAACAGATTTAACGGGAGTTCCCATTTGAACAGCAATATCAATGGCAAAATGTTTGTTTTTAAGGCTGTACCCATCGGTCACAACTCCTTTTACCGGAGAGAAAAAAACAATGTCTGCACTTTTTGTCGCTTCATTAAAAATACTGAACCTATCGGTACTTTCAACATCCGACCTAAATTCCAAAACATTGTCGGAAGGATTAAAATTCATGGAATCTTTGTCAAAACGCATGGTGTTTAAAACAGAATCCTTGTCGAACTGAACTTCAGAAATTTTACCGGTTAACAACTCTTTTACTTTTTCAATATAAAGATTGTTCACTTCCAATACCCGATTTAAGGAATCTACTTTATATACCAACTGCGTGGCTTCTTTTTTTAATTCGGTGGAAGAATATCCGGGAATATATTCTCTTAAATTGGTAAATGCAATTAAAAAAATGGTGCTTATAATTAACAAAACAGAAAATAAAGTTCCAAAAATAAACACATTCAGCCTTGTTAAATTAAATGATAATTTTTCTTCAAAAGTATCTTCATTTAAAACAACCAAACGGTATTTATTGACTAATTTCTGTCTGAATCTAACCCTTTTCCTAGGTTTCTTTGCCATAATACTGCTTCAAAAAATATAAAAGCGAATTTTATATAATTAATATTAAACTATTTTGAGGTCGGTATTTAACCACATATTATTTTTCTATGGGTAATATTATCTGCC